>JAVFAU010000019.1:0-11912 GCA_034002335.1 Bdellovibrionales bacterium
ACGTGACCGGAACGATCGCAAATATCACGCTCAACATTCCCGATAAGATTCGCACACCCGGCTCTGGTGATTTCTCGGTCACCGGTTCTTGGTTCCCCTTTCTTCTCATAGGCGACTACACAATTCAAGACGGCCTCATGGCCAAAGAGCTCGGCGACGATACGGGCGGCGGCGGCAGCGATGAACTTCGCCGCGATCAGTTTCTTCCACGTTTTTTAGTTGAAGAGTCCTTTATCCCTCTCGTTCTCGATATGAATGTCGACTTCACAAAAGGGATTCGACTCAAAAACGAAATGATCGAAGGTTCGGCGACAGGCAAGTTACAAGTCGCCGGAAACCCGACAAAACCGAAGATTCAAGGACAAATCCGCACGCAACAAGAAACCAAAGTGAATTTTCGCGAGAATATTTTCGATGTTACCTCGGCCCTTGTTTCTTTCGAAGATCCGATTGAAATCAACCCGCGCATCAACGTGAACGCGCGTACGCGCGTCGACGGCTACGACGTCAATCTCATCGTGCAAGGAACTGCAAAAAAACCTGAGATTTCGGTTTCAAGCGTTCCGCCCATGCCTGAGGCCGATATCTTTTCGCTTTTGGCCCTTGGCACCACCGATCAAAAACTCTCGCAGCGCACTGGTGGACAACAACAAGACTCGAGCGCCAGTCAGCAGGTTATCTCGGGAGTCGCCAACCGAGCCCTCAAAGACGTGACCGCTCCCCTTGGAGTCGATGTTCAACTCTCGCCAGGTTTCGACGATACGAACGAAGCGTATCAAAAGGTCATCATCAAAAAACAATTTAACCGAAGACTCGATGTTTCGGGCAGTCAGTCACTCGGCAAACGCTCCGAAACCGAAGCGAAAGTCCGCTATCGTGTGACAGACCGCATTTCGGGTGTTTTGAGCTGGCAGGGCGTCGATCGTGGCGAAACGTCTGACTCAACAGGCCAACAGTCTCGCAACCTCGACAAGGTCGGTCTCGACTTCGAGTACAAACTTGAGTTCAAATAAAGCGATGCGGACGAGCGATTTCAAGACCTCTTTTCGATCGGCCCTCAAGGCCACTTTGCTGACAGGAAGCCTCAGCCTGCTCGGACCGTTGCTCGCCGCGACCGTCATGGCGGCTCCTCAATCAAATCATGCCTTGCGTTTTACAGGCGTCTCAATGACCCAAGGTCGTCTACTTCAAACCAAGTTCCCGTTCGCATTCGAGCGCGGCATTTCGATGTCCGAAGCCGATGAGATCGTACGCTACCTGATGAAGACCGGTCTTTACTCGAACGTCGAAGTCGTCTTGCGCACCACCTCCGACGGCCCGGAGCTCTTGCTCGTCGCGACGTCGCTTCGAAAGATCAAATCCATCGATATCAATGGCCATCGCGCCCTCTCCACGAGCGAAATCCGCAAAACTTTGCAAATCGAAGAAGGTGCCGTTTTCGAACGCAAAGAATTGATTGAGGCCATCAAAACGCTGCAGACGGAGTATCGCAAAAGCGGATTCCGCGGCATGAACGCGGAAGTCGAATTCGAAACTCCCAATGATTCGGAAGTGAATCTAAAAATTCTTGTCGACGAAGGCCCACCCACTGTCGTCGAACGCATTCAAATCGACAGCGCGAACCCGGAAATCGTCCGAAAAATGGAGCGCCTCACAAAAGACCTCAAAGGCAAGGCCCTAAGCGAAACTCAGCTCCAAGACAAAGTCAGGGAAATGGCCGATGATCTTCGGCACAGCCGCTTTCTCACGGCCCGCATTCTCGACCCGCAAGCGATTTTCGACGAAGAACAAAAGCGCGTCCGTCTCGGCTTCACAGTCGAAAACCCGTGGCGCTACCAGTTTCGTTTTTTCGGCAACGTTACCTACGACGAATCCACGCTGATTCGCCACATGAATCTCGAGCAGCTCGTGGGTACCGTAACAACGCCCGCTCCGGAGCTGGCCGAGCGCTTGCGCCGCATGTACCAACAAAACGGCTTCGCGCACGCCGAAATCATTCCCAAAGAAAAAACCGTCGAATCGAAATTTCTTAAAGAAATTCACTTCACCATCGACGAAGGCCCGCGCGTTCGCATTCGCAAAATCGAGATAACAGGCAATATCTCGCGACAAGGGGCCTACTACGCCAAGTTCATTGAAAGCTCCGAGAGCGACATCGCCGGCGTCGGCTACTACAACCGAAAAGACATCGAAGACGGCATCAAGCGAATCGAAGAAGAACTGCAGAACCAAGGTTATCTAAGAGCCAAGGTGAAATCATGGCGTTCCGAATTCACCGCGCCATCTCGCTTGATTTCGTTTCCAAGCCTGGCCGCGAAAGCCCAGAAAGCGGCGATCGCGGAAACCAAAAGCGACGTCGACAAGCGCGGAAGCCAAGCGACGATCGTACTCAACATCGACGAAGGCCCTTTGACCATCATCCGTCAGATTCGGTTCGAAGGCGTCGAGGCCTTTTCGAAAGTTCAGCTTCAAAACGCGCTTCCGATTCGAACCAGCGAAGCTCTACGCATTCGCGAACTGAATAAGTCTCTTGATGCCCTCAAGGAGTTCTACCACTCTCAAGGGTATGTCGAGATGCGCATCTTAAACGAGCAAGATGGTCTCGTCTCATACAATGAGAACAGCACTCAAGCGACGCTTGAGTTCCAGATCTTCGAAGGCCCCAAAGTTCACGTCGGCTCCATCGTGATCGAAGGCAATTCTTTTACAAAAGACTACGTGATCTCACGCGAAATCGGCATGCGCGTGGGCGACACCTACACGCCCGAGCTTCGGGAAAATTCGCTCTTTCTTCTTCAAAAGCTCGGCCTTTTCTCGCGCGTCAGCATTCGAACTCTCGAAGAAGGCACGTCCATCGCCGAGCGAACCGTCATCATCGAAGTCGAAGAGAGCGCTCCCGGCATTTTTGAATCCGGCGTGGGCGTCGCCTACGACTACAACTGGCTTTTCCGCGGCTTCGCGGGCGTCGCGTATCGAAATCTCGGCGGCACAGGACGCGCATTCAGCGCTCGTCTCGATCCGAGCTATTCGAACAACCCGCGCATCAGCTACCTCGAACATAAAATCACACTCAGCTATCTTGAGCCCTATATTTTGCGCGACCGCAACAAAGGCCGCGTCAACCTCGTTCGCGACCTCGCGTTCTCGGAATTTGACTCCGAAGGCCGCACCATCATTCAAGAGAAAAACGAACTCGGTTTTCTAATCGAACGAGATCTCACGAAGCACTTGAAGCTCACGTTCACAGCCTTCAACTTCTCAAGCCAAGCGCAGTTTGATCGACGCACTCAAGACATCCTTCAAACACAAAACATCGCAAAACTCGGACCTTTGTTCGAGTACGACACACGCGACAACGTTTTCTATCCGACCAAAGGTCTTTACACGCATATCGGCGCCGAGTACTCCGACCCCGCCATCGGTTCGACACTCTCTGAATCACAGGCGATTCAGTTCGCCAAAGTCAGCGGTTCGATCATGGTTCCCTACCGCATCTGGGGAAACCCCAACTTGATCTTCGCGACCTCGGTTCGCGCTGGTTATCTCTCGAATCTTTCGGATCTGCCCCAAAGCGGCGTTCCCGCTCAAGAAGCGTTTTTTCTAGGCGGCCGCTCCACGCTGCGCGGCTTTCAACCATCCGGAAACGCCATCGATCTTGAACGCGTACCGAATCTCATTCAACTTGGAGAGTCCAACTTGCGTGATTTCTACGTTCGCTCCGAAAGCTACTATGCGCTCGTCAAAGCCGAGCTGCGCTTTCCGATCTACGGCGACATTCACGGTGCGTTCTTCTACGATGGCGGCGCCGTCTTGCTCGCTCAAACCAAACTCGAAGATCCCTATCGAGACACGGCTGGAATCGCGATTCGCTACAAATTCGCGGGCGGCATTGTCGCGGGCCTCGAATACGGAAGAAAACTTGATCGCAAGGACTGGGGGCCTTACGGCTACGAAAGCTCCGGCGCCTATCACCTCTCCATAGGCACGTTCTAATACGACGCTGCGGGTGGGGCCCAACCCACCCTACGCTGCTTTTTTAAAAGCTCATTTTGTCAGGTAGGCCCAGGCGCGACGATATCACGCGAATAATTTCGGCAGCTGTTTCTTCGAGCGCACGCTCTGTCACGTTGAAAACGGGCCAGCGCCGATTTTGTCGGAACAGCTCCTGCGCGTATTGAATCTCTTTTGCGATGTAACTGAGCCGCGCGTACTCGCCACCCGGATCTTGCCCGAACTTCTCAAGTCGGTTGCGTCGAATTTTCGTTAACGAGTCCGTGTCGATCAAAAGACCGACAATCCGGCGCTGGTCCACTTTGAACAGCTCTTCAGGAAGAGGGGAATTCAACACGAGCGGAATATTTGCGACCTTCCATCCCTTGTGACTTAAGAAAACTGAAAGCGGTGTCTTCGACGTTCGCGAAATCCCGACAAGAATAATATCGGCATCTCCCAGTTCAGAAAGACTTTTCCCGTCATCGTGCTTCACCGTGTATTCAATGGCCGCGATGCGCTTGAAGTAGCGATCATCGACCATGCGAAGAATACCGACGCTTTTTTGAGACGTCCCCACACCGAAATATTCATCAAGCGTCTGTAACAGGGGCCCGATCAAATCGACACTCAACAGACCTTTGCTCGCCGTCTGTTCTTGAATCACCTGCTTCAACTGCGGACTTACGACCGTGTGAATAATGATGCCCTGGTTTTCAAAAGCATCTGCAATTACGCTCTCGATCTGCGCTTCCGTTCGAATATTCTTCGACCGTACGATGTTGATCTCCGCTTCCTGATACTGCACAAGTGCCGCACGAATCATGGTCGCAGCCGTCTCGCCCGTTCCATCGGAAATGATGTAGATCGTACCCTTTTTCACAAGCCCACCATTTTCTCGGCAACCGAAGCCGCCGTGCGCTTTCTAAAAACTTCCGGGCGCGAATCGATGACAATCCATACTTCAGCGTCGGGAGCCGAGAACTGAATCGCGCTGCTCTCCTTAAGTTCGTCAGCCGTAAAAACCCAGCCGTTCTCGTTGCTCTCGTCTGGATTTTCTCCGAGAACTCCGATCGCTTTCAACACGGGTCCCGCCGGCGCCGAGAAGCACTGCCCCGGTCGCAGTTCCTTATCGAAAAGATGCAGATCCGTTAGCACGACCTTCTTTTTAAAGAAAACGCCCTGATCAGGACGATACACACGGCCGGCAAAAAAAGCCTGGAGCAGAACCAACCCTTCGTCCGCTCGCTGCAGACGAAACCCGCAGCGATACAGATGACGTAGATGACTGAACGACCGAGTGAGATTTTCCTCCGTCGAAGCCTTGGGCCAAGTCGCAAGAACCTGATCGACGCCCTCGAGATGCCAATCGCTGGCCGCGACCGATACCTCGCGCTCGCCTCGCTTTCCATCGAGAAGCTCATTTAGAAAATTCGAAATAAAACGACGTACAGATTTCACAACACGCACAGAGCTCAACCCTCCGGCTCAACCCATCGCATGCTCCAAACACCCTTCGAAGCCTCCGCGAGAGTTTTCGCAGACGGCGCTTTCCACTCGTGAGGAGC
Organism: Bdellovibrionales bacterium; assembly: GCA_034002335.1. Classification (GTDB taxonomy): domain Bacteria; phylum Bdellovibrionota; class Bdellovibrionia; order Bdellovibrionales; family JAMPXM01. The sequence continues at coordinate 5,559 of JAVFAU010000019.1, forward strand.
AAAAACCGTTACGTTTCGAACTTTAAGTCGCGCAAGAATCGGCGCAAGATCACCCAACCAAGCCGTCCCCTCTCCACGCGCGCGGGGCAAGACGAGCACACGAGCCGCCGGCGCGCCCTCCGGTGCCGCCAAGAGAATCGGATCGCCCGTTCGAGCCGCCTTCGAGCCGTCCGCCATTTCGATTCGAAGCAGCGTTCGCCTTAAAAGCATACCGAGCGACCAATCGACTTTTTCGGTCCATTGATTCACGTCAGGATTAAGAATAACCCAGACGTCTGATTGTTCCGTCCAGGCAGAGCCGTAGTGAATGGGAGTAAAGTGTTCCGTCGTCACGCTCTTGATCGTCAGAGCTGACGCGCGATCGGGTCAAGAATCCCGTTCACAAATGACGCTGAGTCCGTACTTCCGAACTCACGCGCGAGATCGACCGCTTCATTGATCGCAATGGCAGGTGTCAGACGTGGGACGACCATCGTCATTTCAAAAACGGCCACCCGTAAAATCGAAAGATCGACAAGACTCATGCGTCCGATCTTCCAATGGCGTGCATTCGCCTCGATCACGCGATCTATCTCCGGCAGATTCTCGCAAACACCTCGAAACAAAACGCCTGCATAATCGGCAACTTCGGGCTCAATTTCAAAGTTCGCGACGAAATCACGAAACATGTTGATCGGCTGAGACTCCGAACGAGCGGCGAGACCCGCTTCAGGACTAAGGCCCGGAGCGAATTCGCGTTGAAACAATAATTGAAGGGTCATTTCACGAGAACGGCGACGCAGAGACATGGCGCGCACTTTAAGGACGGGAAGGCCTATCGTCAAGCCGCCGCGTCAAGTGCTTGCGAAGAGAGGCATTTTCGCTAACCTGAAAGGGTCCCTATTCGCATGGGCATAGGTTTTTAGGGAGGTGCCATGTTCAAATTACGCTCTTCTTTGGCTATTCTTTCGCCTCTTGTTTTGGCCACAGCCCTTTCTTCCGTGCTCTTGATCCGGGGTACCGCTCACGGCCAAGCCTACGAAGACGGCTATTCGGCCATCGAGGTCACCGATCAACCGACAAGATCAGCCCAGCAACGACGCGGTAACAACCGACAACGGCCGTTCACGCCTCGAGTGGGCCGCCAGGCCGCCTCAAAATACATGTCGCCCCAACGCCCCGAAGCGGGCTCAGAAGAAGCCAAGCAATACGATGCCTCCGTTCACAGTAATCCAGGCGCATACCGCGCTCCCGCGGTCGCAGGCCCCGATGACCATTACCTAGCAATTCACTTCGGCTGGTTCGCAAGCGACAGCGCCTACAACTGGGGCCGCCAAGATAGTCAAACCAACGTCGGCAACTGGAATGCGGGCCTCACCTACCGTGTCGGTGAATGGGTCAATTCGATGGATCTCAACTTCCGTTTCGACGTCTCTCGCCTGACACCGGCCGATGGGCGGGTCACGAAGTTCAGTTTCCTTCCTCTCTTTACGTTTCCTGAAGCCTCCAGCCGCTTCCCCCTGTATTTTGGTGCCGGTATTGGCCTTGGAATCTTCGGAAATCAGATAGCAGATGAATCTACCATGTCGATCGACTATCAATTAGTGGCTGGCGCTCGCCTCTTCAATCTCTGGGGACACACCGGATTTTTCGTGGAAGGCGGGATGAAGAACCACTTCCACATTTTCAGTGACGGACAATACAATGGCACATTCATCGCGACGGGACTCGTCTTCACGTTCTAACAAGAAAGAGTTCGCGCAAGACCCTCTGAAGCGCGCCGTAAAAAACCCCTTTCGCCACAATGAACGCCCCGAACGCGGCACCACGGCGCCTTTGCACCGTCCGATCGCGCGTGTCGCGATTCAAGCCCTTTATCAAATCATGATCGAAGGTCGCTACGCGGATAAAGTTATCGAACGCGCTTTCAAAGCCGAAAAAAGCATGGGCTCACGCGACCGTCGACAATTCGCCGAAATGGTTTACGAGCTCGTGCGCTGGTGGCGTCGTTATGGTTACGCCGTTGGCTGGGACATGAGCGGCGCAAGCGATGCGCAACCGGAACTCGCCGACCTCTGGGCTTGGCTTGCGGCCTTCTTGATCGAGAAGAGCGTAAAACAAGGTGGCGCTCCGACACTCCCCGCCTGGGAGGAGTTCCAGGCGTTTCAACCCAAGCTTGATCCACGCGCCATCGCCAATCGCTTGAGCGATATCGACCCGGCCAAAGAACGCGCCATCGCGGAATCGATTCCCGATTGGATCGACGAACTCGGACAAAAGGAGCTTGGCACGCGCTGGCCCGGCGTTCTTCACGCCTCCAATCAACAAGCCCCCGTCGTGCTTCGAGCCAACACACTCAAATGCACGCGCGAGGACTTGATTCAGCGACTCAAAGAAGAAGAACACATCTCGGCATCGCCGGCTCATAACACCGAAAACGGCGTCATCTTAAGCGAACGTCGCAACGTTTTTTCAACCAAGACGTTTCAAGACGGTTGGTTTGAAGTTCAAGACGGCGCAAGCCAACAGATCTCGACTCTGCTTGCGCCGAAGCCCGGCGAGCGCGTCATCGACGCCTGCGCCGGAGCCGGAGGCAAAACGCTTGCGATCGGCGCGATGATGAAGAACAAAGGCCGTCTTCTTTCTCTCGACGTCGAAGAACGAAAGCTTCAAGAGCTTCGCCGCCGCGTCGCACGCGCTGGTATCGATACAAGCGAAGCGAAACTCATCGATTCCGCGAAGGTCATCAAGCGACTTGAGAACTCAGCTGACAAAGTTTTGCTCGACGTTCCCTGCACGGGCCTCGGCGTTCTTCGTCGCAATCCCGATAAAAAATGGAAACTCAAACCCGAAGAGCTCGAGCGCCTTCGGGAACTGCAAGCCCGTATTCTCGACGAGTATTCGCTGATGGCAAAACCTGGCGGCATCGTGGTGTACGCGACTTGCTCGTTTCTGCCTTCGGAAAACCGAAAACAGATCGATGCGTTTCTCAAACGCGGCGCGGGCAAGTTCAAGCTTCTGAGCGATCGGACATTCTGGCCCGGCGAAGACAGCTATGACGGCTTTTACGCCGCCATCCTACAACGCACGTAAAAACCGCAAGGCGCTTAAGCGCCTATGCCTTGTTTGAGCACGCGGAAGAAAACGTCAACAAGCTGTGACACTTCCGATGGATTGCGCGAATAGAACACCACATTCGTCGTGTGACGAAGATCCGTCACTTCGATACGACTAAGACGGCCCATGCGCACCTGCTTACGAACAGCGTGCGCTGGCAAGAAGCCCCATCCAAGTCCCGATTCGATCACGCGCTTCAGAGTTCCAACGTTATTTGACTCAAACACCGTCGCAAGGCGCACACCTGTCCGCGCATGCGCATCGCGGAACGTTTGGTCGAATCCCTCAAAACGCTCCGTCAAACGCACGTAAGACCGCTGGTCGATTTGATCAAAACGGATTTCCTCTGGAAGCGAAGGATCCTTGCCTGAAGCCACAAGCCACATTTCGTCTTTGTGAAGCGGTCGTCCAAGAAGACCTAGACGATCGACATCGTCCTCAGGGATCTCAGGCAAAATCGCGACGTCCAGACGGCCTTCCGCGATGCCTTTTAAAACGTCCTGCGCCTCTTCGTAGAAAAGCTGAATGGAAACGCGATTGTGATGCTTCAAAAGCGTCGCCACGCTCGGCGCGACAAGCTGAAGCCCAAGGGAGTTCAATGTCCCGATTCGCAGGTGTCCCTGCACCCCTTCGGCCATCGTCTGAATGGCCGCCTGGGCCTGCTGCGTGAGTTGGATAATTCGACGGGCGTAATCGTAAAGAAGCTGCCCCTGTACCGTCGGACGGGCATGACGGGCTCCACGATCCAAGAGCCCAACCCCGAGTTCATCTTCGAGGTTGCGAATCTGCTGAGAAACCGCAGGTTGAGTTAAAAACAACTTTTCCGCCGCAGCCGTCATACTGCCTTCTGATACGACGGTAGAAAACGTGATCAACTGTTGTAAGTTCATAGACACCTCTCACCCTTGACCTTAGTTCTCGCTCGAATCGGTCGAGAAATCACTGGTTTCCTGAACGCTCGACGAAAGCTTAGGTATGTTCCCCGACTCATAGCCTCTTTGTGCTTTTCTAACCAGCACTAGAAATGTCACTCTAATAGGGTATGAAAACACCGACTCACTCTAAATCGTCTTGTTCATTTGTTCTTCGCACTGCGGCCATCGTTTTGCTGCTTCTCGCCACCGCCGAAGCCTCCGCAAAAACCTTCCGCAATGCCTACGTCAGCTTCGACTTGGCTGACCGCTGGGACTGCACGCTGGAACAAACCGAGTGGGTCTGCCGCACTTCGGGCGGCACAGGCGACAATCGCGAAGCCATCATCATTCTGACAGCCAAAGAAGTCGGCCCATCCGACTCTCTCTCGGCCTACGAACAGCATCTCAAGACACCGCGTTCGATTTTTTCGCGCACGGGTCAACCGATGCGCTCGCAGATTTTGAAAGTCGAACAGCGTAAAATTAACGACCACCCATGGATCGACGGCATGCACCTCGGCAGCGAGATTCCGAACTACTACACGCGCTACCTCGCAACGACGAAAGATAAAATCGCCGTTCTCGTGACCTTCAGCGCCCATAAAGCCCACTACTCACGCTATTCCAACGACTTCTACCGAGCGATTGAATCACTTCGCGTGATCGCCACAAAGAGCCTCATGGGCGGCGCAGGTGGTGGCGGGGTCGGCGTTCCTGGAGCCGGCATCCTCGGAAGCGGCAATGCCGGCGCCTTTGGAATGGGCGACGAACTTCCAGAAGAAGGATCAGGCGGAGGCGGCGATCTCGCGACTCAAGGAATTATGGCTCTGGCCATCCTTCTCGGGCTCGGCGGCCTTTACCTCGTCTTAAAAAAGAAGAAGAAAAAGCCTTCCAAAAAGAAATAACCGCCGGGAATTTCCTTAGGGAAAAAAACATCCTGTAGGAATGCCATTCACGGCCCCTCTCAAAAAGGCCCCGTTCCTAGATGGGGCTTTTTCGTGTATACCCTGCACCTTATGTCCATGACTGACCGCTTCTTTGAAACGCTTGCCGAATTTCCGACATGGCTTGGAGCCCTCGACGTCGTAGACATCCCTTTGTGGACTCTCATCCTCATTATGCTCTTAGCGGGGGTCGGCTTTTTGTTCGCGACTCGAGAGCTCGCCGGATGGTTCTTTAAAACCAATTCTATCATCGACGAATTCGCAAGGCTTGAGAGTCGCACAAGAGATCTTCAAGGCGACCTCGCTGCACTCGAAGAAACGGTTCGAACCCTGCAAAGCAGCCTCGTTCATCTCAACAGCACGGATTTGAAACGCTCCGACGAACCGACCGAGACCGTGGCGGTCGAACCAGAGCCAAAATTAGAAAGGCCGGCTTCGGCGGAACAGACCTCCTCCGAGCCGACCATGACTTTTCGATCACAAGAGCCGGCGAAAGCACCAAGGGGCTTTCGCCTCGACCACTGATTTATTTCAGCGCGCTCACGGGCAGCACTTCAAAGCTCGCGGGCTTAAGCCCTTTAAGCGTCTCCGCACTCGCCTTCGGCGCATGAATGACAATCGATAGATCGTCGGGCTTCATCTGCCGACGAATCGCGGCGTTGACCTCTGAAACAGACACACCGCGAAGATCGCGGATATAGTGCGTGAGGTAACGGTCTGAAATCCCATAAAGACGCAGAAGAGCCAAGTTGAACGCAAGCTTGTCGCTGGTCTCAATGGCTTGAGGAAAAATGCCAGCCAGATAGCCTTTCGCACGATCAAGCTCTTCGCGCGTAATCCCATTCGCGATAAAATCGCGATAAATCTTAAGCGTCTCATCAACCGCTTTTTCAATCGATTCGATTTTCGTAAACGTGCTGATCGTAAATGGCCCACGAGCGATGCGCGAATCGAAGTTCGAAGAAATCGAATATGTAAGCCCCAGCTCCTTGCGTACCCGGTCGTTCAAACGGCTGGCAAACGCACCTCCGAGAATCGTGTTCGCGATTCTCAATCGAAGAAAATCGTCGTCACGCCGCTTGATTCCGAGACCAACCATGCGGATCTGCGCCTGCGTCAGCCCCGGTTTGTCGATAACCCGAACATGAAGACCCGTTTTCGCAACAGGCTCTGGAATCTGGTCCCCGGGAAGCTCACGCTTCGTCCATTCACCGAAAACGGTTTCAACGGACTTCTCGAATGCCGCATCGAACTTACCGGACACAACCATGATCGCGTTGTTCGGTCGATAATAGCGCAAGTAAAACTGAATGATGTCGCGTTTCCCAAGACTTGCGACCTCTTTCTGCCCACCAGATACGGAACGTCCGTACGGGTGCTTCTTATCAAAAACAGCCGTG
>JAVFAU010000020.1:0-11809 GCA_034002335.1 Bdellovibrionales bacterium
GCTTGAACAGCTTCACTCGATTCTAAGCGGGCACCGCGAGGTGTTCGAGGCGATGAAGGCCTTCGCAGCCCTTCCCAAACGCATCATCACCTATGTCGTGGGCAATCATGACCAGGCCATGCTGTGGCCTGCGACCCGTCAGGTTCTCAACGATGCGCTAGACACGGATATTCGTTACAAGAATATCGTCTACTTTTTCGATGGCGTGCACATCGAGCATGGGCACATGCACGAGGCGGCGAATCGCTTTGATCCTAAACGCTTCTTCTTGAAGCGCGATTTGCCGGAGCCGATTTTGAACTTGCCGTTTGGCTCGCATTTTTTCGTCGATTTCGTCTTAAAAATTAAGCAGATGCATCCACATGTCGACAAAGTGCGGCCATTTAATCGCCTGATGCGTTGGGCGGTTTTCAACGAAACGAAATTTACGATTTCGGCTTTCGCGCGCTTGATGTGGTATTTCCTGCGCACGATGTTCACGCCCGATCCGCGCCGCCACTTTCCGCTGAGTCGTATTCTTAAAGTCGTCGCTGAAAGTGCGATCTTTCCAGATCTCAGTGAATCGGCGCGGCGCGTTCTGGCGGATGAACGGGTGCATACGGTGATCTTCGGTCATTCCCACGTTTACCAATACAGGCAGTGGGGCGTGAATAAGGAGTACTTCAACACGGGAACATGGACAGATCTCACGTCGTTAGATATTCAATCTCTTGGCAAAATCACGAAACTGACTTACGTCCTCATAGAATACCCTGAGGATGGCGGTCGGCCTCGTGGGCGTCTCAAAGAATGGCGCGGTTACCATAGGATTGAAGAGGATGTCGCAGTCTCCTGATGTAAATGGAAATTCTGTCGCAGGCATGGGGTCGGCTTCTACCGGAGCGGATCTGTGGACTCTTGAAGAGCCAACCGTGTCGGCTTCCAAGCTTCTTTATGATTCTGAAATGTTGGAAAGCGCGCGTGCAGGTCTTGCTCGTTTGCTCGAACGACGTGATGTCGGGTTCACGCGCCTCGGAGCGCGTGAGAGCCTCGTTGTTGCGGCGGAAGCGCGTGCGCGCGATATCGCGCGCACATCCACGCATATGGTTGTGATCGGGATGGGCGGTTCGAGTCTTGGAACACGGGCGCTGCTGTCGGCGGTTCCAAGCCCTCCGGGGCGCGGCAAGGTGAGCTTTCTCAATAACATCGATTCACATCGGTTCTGGAAATGGTTGAAGTCGAATCATGACCTTGGGTCCATTCACTGGGTTCTTGTTTCGAAAAGTGGAAACACGGTTGAGACTCTGGTGCTGGCGGATCTTGTCGATCAACACTTGCGGCAAACGGGGCATCGCCGTTTAGGAACGGTGTCGACGGTGATTTCGGAAACGAAAGAGAGCCCCTTGGTGAATTGGGCGCGACGTGAGTCTGTGCCGATTCTCGAGATTCCTGTCGATGTTGGCGGTCGGTTCTCGGTGTTGACGGCGGTCGGTTTGCTGCCGGCGGCTTACTCGGGGCTTCGTGTCGAGCGAATGGTTGAAGGTTCGAGTTGGGCGATGGGGCAGCACGAGCTCGTTGCAAAGATGGCCGCTGTTTCGCTTCAAACACTTCGGCGCGAAGAGTGGGTGACGATGCTTTGGTCGTATGCCGACGGGCTTCGCGCATTTGGTTTGTGGTGGCAGCAGCTCTGGGCAGAGAGTCTTGCGAAGCGAACACGCGTCGACGGAACGGCCGCTCCGAGAGTGAGCACTCCGGTGCCGGCGGTGGGAACGAATGATCAGCATTCGTTACTTCAGCAGGTTATGGAAGGCGTACCCGATAAGTTCGTTTGGTTTCATCGTGTCGCTGAGAACGAAGAGTCCGGTCCAAAACTCGAGCGGACGCTGTTTGAGGGGCAGGAGTTCATGATCGGAAAAGGTCTCGGTGATCTTTTTCGGGCGGAGGCGGCCGCAACGGAACAAGCGATGCGTGAAGCTGGCGTACAGACGGCGATCTTAAAAGGCCATCGGCTTGATGAGCGCTCCATGGCGGCTCTCTTTATGTTGTGGCAATTGACCATCGCGACCATGGGTGAAGTTCTTGGCGTGAATGCTTTTGATCAACCGGGAGTTGAGCGCGGCAAGGTTTTGGCGCGTGGAGCATTGGCGCAGTAGGCCTTTGGTCCTGCTTCCGGTGAATTAAACTGAATCATCTCGTCTGGACGGGACGCTTGTACGCTTGTTCGTTGGGTGCGGCGGCCCTATCATGAAAAAGATGTCTTCGCCGAATAAGAAAAAAGATGAAATGAACGATTCGGAAATGGATTCGGATACCGATTTTGAAGGCGGTATCGAGCTTGGCTCTTTGGGTGCGGTCGCACCCGAAGGCATTCCGGATTCAGAAGAAATGTTGCGTGATGACGAGTCCGTCACCATGACGAATGCCATGGACGCGTCGGAGGAGTCTGAGAAGACGGTCATTTCGGCGGGAGCGACGATGAGTCGTCGTATCGCCGAGGCGACGAAGACACCTCCTTCGATCATGATGCTCGAGGGGCCGGCTGGCTATGTCGGCAAGCAGTGGCCGATCGAGAAGAACGAACTCATTATCGGCCGTTCAATGACCTCGCATGTGTTTGTCGACGACAAGTCGGTGTCGCGTTCGCACACCAAGATCATTCTCAAAGACAACGACGTGTACGTGATGGATCTTGAGTCTTCGAACAAAACGGTCGTCAACGATGAGGCGATCCCTCCGATGATCCCGATCAAACTCAAAGACAACGACACGATTAAAACCGGAAACGTGTTGTTCAAGTTCCGTGAGCGCGGAAGTCTTGAAGCGCACGCGCACGAACGACTTCAGGAGAAGTCCGAGCGTGATCCGCTGACGGGTGCCTACAACAAAGGGGCGCTCGCGCAAAGAGGACAGGAGTCCTTTAAGCGTGCGAAGCTTCTGAAAGTTCCCATTTCAATCGCGGTCTTCGATATCGACTACTTTAAAAAGATCAACGACGATCCCAAGTTCGGTCACCCGGGCGGGGACTACGTGTTGAAAGATCTTGTGAATGTGATTTCGACGAAACTCATTCGCGCGGACGATTTCTTGGCTCGTTACGGTGGCGAGGAATTTGTCGTCATTCTCTTTGGCTCGAACTTGCAGCAGGCGGCGGAGATCGGTGAACGTTTACGCCAGACAATCGAGTCGCATAACTTCGTTTACAACGGTCATAAAATTCCCGTGACGATTTCCGTGGGAGTCGCGACGAAGCAGGCGGAGATGTCGACGTGGGAGGAGCTCTTTGCTGTCGCCGATACGGCGGTGTACGCATCGAAGCGCGGTGGCCGTAACCGAGTGACGTCGGCCGATAGCACGGGCATCACAAGCGCGACATAAGAAATCGTAATTGTCGGTAGATGATTTTCTGAGAGTCAAAACGCACCCCCAAAGTGCGCCTGAAGTCATGAATGCACCACTGAGCGAAGGTTGTTCAGTGGGTCTCGTGTACGAACCTTCCTAACACGATCTTCAAGAATTGCCCAAAAACAGGGCGTATGCGATTTGAGCAGGTTTCCATGTTTGGGGACTGGTCGGTCGTGTCGTTTCTTCCTGGGGGCGACCGGGTGCCGCAGCTTGGCACTTCAAATGCTAATACAAATAAGTGAGCGAGGTGTCGCCACACAGGGGGTCCTGGTGAACGGCTCTTCGCGGCTTTCATGGTGTTTGTCTGTCGAGCGCTGTGGAACGAGAGAATCGACGAGAAGAGTTCGCATTGTAAGGCTGCTAGATGGGCATCAATAAAAAAAGTCGACAGGACTTTAACCGAGTGTCCGACCTGCTGTGTCCCATGCACGGTGACAGCGGTCCAGAGGGGGGCGTGATGAGCGCAAGCCTGAGGAGCCTGAAACGAGAGACTGTCCACGAAGCCACTTCTTCGGAGCGGGTGACTTACGAAAAAGTGACTTATGAAAAAGTGGCAGAGGCGAATCGAGAGGCCTCAGAGTCGATCGTCTACTCGGATCTTGAGCTTGTGGCTCAGGTGAAGAGTGGGAGCCGTTCCGCTTTTACGGAACTGGTCCGTCGTCACCAACGTGGTCTTTTGCGTATTGTCTTGCGACTGACGCGGGAGCTGCCTTTGGCGGAGGATATCGTGCAGGAAGCATTCATTAAGTCGTACGAAAAAATAGATTTGTTTGAAGGGCGTTCGAGCTTCAAGAGCTGGTTGTATCAGATCGGTTTGAACACGGCGAAAAATCGTTTTCGCTCGCGACCAAACGAAGAGTTCACGACGGATATCGTTCAAGGCGGTGTCGCAGCCGAGGCCGAGCGTGGCCTTGTTCGTGAAGATGTCGCACGACGTATTCGCTCTGAAGTCGATCTCTTGCCGGAACGTCAGCGGATCGCGATTACTTTGCGTGTATTCGAAGACATGAGCTTTAAAGAAATCGCGCAGATAATGAACTGTCCTTACGACACGGCGAAAGCCAATTACCGTCATGCGCTCTTGAAGCTTCGGGAGAAGTTTGAAGAACAAGTCGTACGCGGTGGCGAATTGGAAGATTGGAACTCTCTTTTTGGAATGGATGAAGATATGCGAAATGGTCCAGCGCATGGAGGACAAGGTTTGTCGCGAGTCGGCGTGGATCATCAGGAGGTAGAACTGTGAGTCACGATAAGTATTGGCCTCGTTATTCGGATGAGCTTCAGACGGACGAACTTTACGTGGACGCTCTTGAGGGCGAACTCGATAAGGACTTGGAAAAAGACCTGGAGCTTTGGCTCGCGAGGGCGTCTAAAAGCGGTGAGCGAAATGGAGACGCTCTCGAACTCAAGAAGCTTGGTGTTTTGCGAAAGACCTTGAAGGATTCGGACGATGTGGCGCTGCCGGAGAGTGGTGCCTACTACGAAAACCTTGAGTCGCGGATTATGGGAGCATTGGATTTTGCGATCGAAACCGGCGAGGTCGCGGATCGAGCTCAACCGATGATCGCGGAAACTCCGGCTGCCCACGGACCGGCGATGTTGGCGAATCGTCGTGGGATCGCGGCACGTGTCGGCCAAGGAGCTCTGCTCGGGGCGTTTGCATTGGTTTTGATGGGGCGCTGGTTTTTCGGTGACATGATTCAGGATATTCTCGATCCACAAAAGGAAAACCAGATCGCGGGCCACGAAGTCGTGCGCGCGACTCAGGCCGCCGCGCCAGAGGTCCTAACAAACACCGTCATAAGTTTCGAGTCAGACACGGATCTAGCGATGGAGATCGCGGCCCGGCGTTTAGTCGCTCATCGAGGCCAGGTTCCTCGGGATCTTTCTCAGATATTTGATACTGACCATGAACAGCCGTAGTCTAAAGGGAAGTGAGACAGCTTCCCTTTCTTCTTAGTATTACGATTTCGTTGGCGACGGCGTTTTCTTTCGTCGCCGCCGCTTCCGTCGCAAAGACGCCCCAGGAAAAACTGATCGAGCGTGAACGACGCAGGCTTGAAGAGCTTTTGATATGGAAAATGTCCGAAGAGCTCAAGCTATCCGTTGAGATCGAGATCCCGTTCGCCGAGGCGATGCGAGCTTTGAATCGTGAAAAAGCGAAGGCCAACGTGGAAGTCGCGGAGGCTTTGAGTGCGTTGGGAAAAGCGAAAACGCGTGGCGAGACAGATGTCGCTTTGAAGAAATATGAAAAGGCCTGGAAGGACTACGGGGAGTTGCCTCTGCGCGAAGTAAGTCGCATTCGCGCGATTGTTGGGCCCGAGAAGTTGAGCCGCTACTTGGTGGCGAAATCACAAATGGCTGAAAAACTGAAGGCGCTCTCTTCGGCTGCCGAAGAACCGACTAAACCCTAAGGCGTTGTCTTGGTCGTATTGCGAATTTCTTGCACGCGCTCTTTGAGTTTCGCTTCGGGATCTTTTTCTTTTTCGAGGGCTTTGGCGAATTCGATGAGTTTCATCGGATCGCGCTGAAGTGACTCAAACAAAGTTTCGAAGTCGCTGAGATCATAAATATAAAGTCGCCATGCCAAGAGGCGTGCGTTGTTCAGGCGCTCGGGCTTTAGTTCGGACGAGAGATACCGGGCGTACCGTTCGTTCTTAAGTTTCGGACGAAGCTCTGTTTCGAAGTTTTCGGAAATTTGTCCGAGGCGCGCCAGCCGTCTTTCAAGGAACGGCGCTTGGGAAACGGCAGAGGCCCCAGGTATCGCGTTTTCTTCGTACCATCTTTTGAGAGCGTCGATCTCAGTCGAGATAAAAGCTGAGAAGAGCGCTTCGTCTTGGTTTATTTGTTTTGCCGCTTTCACGGTGGCGCTTGAAGGCCCCTCGCGCTCCAGGAAAAAAAGATCGGCGCCGATGTTTCCGATATAGGTTGCCAGACGTTCGTTAAAGTCGGCCTGCGACTTAATGTAGAGCGTGGCGTGCACGGACTCGTGGATAATCGTGTTCACGAGATCGTAGTCGCTGTAACGGAGCATGCTCGAAAGCACGGGATCGTTGAACCAGCCGAGCGTCGAATAGGCGGAGACGCCACGAAGGTATGTGTCGAGCCCTTTTTCTTTGAGCGAGAGTTCTTCTTTTTCGGCATCTCCCGGATCGAAGTATCCTTTGTAGGGTACCGCCCCGATGATCGGGAACTTCCATAAATGTTGCTCCAGGCGGTCTTGCGCCGAGGCGCTGACGACGTAGGAGACGTAAGGGCGGTCGAGCTGAACAAAGGTGTCGTAGTTTTTCGTTTTCTTAAGCCCGAGCACGCGTTCGCCAAAAGCCTTGGCATCGCGTGCGAGTTTTAGTTTTTCACGGTCTTCGGTCGGAAGTGGGGATGCGGCCGGGTGAGCGGTTTCGGGAGTTTCGGCAAGAATGGTTTCGATCGACTTCCGGCTCGTGAGGAGATCAGCTTGCGACCAAGCGCTTTTAAGAATGTAAGGCGCCTGGCACCCCAAAAGCGCCGGCAAAAACACTATTAAAAAAAGGAGCGCAAATCCTGCACGGAAAGCAGTGGAGGATGGGTAGGGCCCCAGCCGTAACGACATATCCCCGTCTTTCTGTGCTCCTGCACGGAAAGCAGTGGAGGATGGGTAGGGCCCCAGCCGTAACGACATATCCCCGTCTTTCTGTGCTCCTGCACGGAAAGCAGTGGAGGATGGGTAGGGCCCCAGCCGTAACGACATATTAGAACATCCACGAAAGGCCGACGCGGCCAGCGTAGTCGATGGTCACGGGCGACTCCGAAATCGAACGGCTTGTCCAGGCTTCGGCACCAATTTTGAGCGACCAGTTTTGCGAGAGCGCCAGTTTAAAGCCCAAGCCTGCGCTGGGAACAAGCGACACGGGGTCTTCGAGTGGGCGATGATTGAACGTGACACCGCTCAACCAGCTTTGGCTGACGATGCGCTTTTCAAGAATGTAGACGGTTCCGACTTTGATGTAGGGGCGAAAGCGGTCTCCGCGTTGACCCATCGTCAAAACAAAATCAAGTCCCATCATTTTGTAATACATGTTGGTCAATTGACCGTCGGGTTGGCTCTCGCCAATCATACGGCGGTTGATGCCGTCGGTGTAACTCAGTTCGAGGGCGGAGCTTTCGTCAAAGTAGTACGAGAACGAAGCCGTTAGAGATTGCGATTCGTCGTAGGCATTTGCTCCGATATTTGAACGCTTGTAGCTGCCGGAAATTCCGATTTCAACGAAACCAGCGTGCGCTTGGCTGGGGGTGAAAAGGCCGCTGATGAAAAAGCATAGTGCCAGGGGCGCGAGTCGGAAGAAGAGTGACGATGGCGTGACTTTCATGAAGCTAGTTTACTGCAGGCGAAGGGGGGACAGGCGTCCAGATTGGCTGAGGTCGAGGAACCCTATTCGGAGGTCTGGTTGCCGCGGGCAAGGGGTGGCAGTTGATCGACATGAAACGAGTAGTGAAGCCGAATCGTTCCGTCGTCTTTCACCATCTCTCGCGGAGGATGCGGAATGCGCTGCGCTTCGCGGAAAGCGAGAATGGGAGCCGCGTCGATATCGCGCGATCCTGAGCCTTCGTGAATGATCGCGCGTACGAACTCGCCGGAACGGTTGAGCACGATCTCAAGCTGAGTTTTGAAATCACGTCGCCCGGATGGCAGATCGCCTCCCCCGTAGATCGCGGCTTTCACATAGCGCACCCAGCGATGGCGAATCTGTTCTTCGATGCGCGCGTAATACGTGTAGTAAACAAAGCGATCTGTGTTGAGAGCCGTGAAATCGCCGATTTGAATATCATCAGGCAGGCGCTCGCCGTTGGTCGAAAAACCGCGTTTGCGACGAGGGTCGCCCGGCATCAGAAGACCGTTTTGCTGCATGCGAGTGGGAGCGGCAAGTGCTTCGCCATGGGCAAAGAGATCGGCTCCGGTTTGATCGAGAATGTTCTCAGGCCGAACTTCCGGTAGTTTTGTGCGAGGTCCGGCCTGGCTGGACGTGCTGGCCTGGGATGGCGATTGATTGCTCCGGTTTTCCGTAAGCCCGCTTGCGGCGGCTTGGGACTCTTGTTTCACGGTCTGGCGCTCTTGCGAAAGAAACCGACGTTTACTTTTGGTGTCCTCTAGGGCGAGCGCCTCGGGCGGTAGTTCCGTTTGCCTCACGACTTGTTGTTCGGGCCGGTCGAAACGAGGAAGAGAGTCCGGATCGACCCATTCGATCAGCGTCGCTTTTGAAGCATCCATCGTTTTTTTCGCGTAGAAGTCTGAGGCTTTGTAGGTCGCAATGCTTACGACGACGTGAAGTAGGATGCTGAGACTGATACCTAAGAAAACGCGAGCGAAAAAGCGCGTGCGCTCTTTTGCTGAAGGGTTTGTCTGTGCCCTTGTTCCGCTCGTTTTCACGATTCCTCGTCCTCCGTGTGCCGCCCTTTCGAGGGCAGCGATCGGCCGCAGTATACCCTCTGAGAGTGAATTAAGCATGTCTTTGAATCGTCTCGAAAGGCAAAGTGTAACCATCTGATAATACGTTAAAAATAGGTCTCCGATTGGGGGGCTAGACGCGATCTGGGGTGGGTTTCCTAAAAAATGATGTCGTCTCAAGTTTGGTCGGGTCGTGGTCGAGGGGAGGGCGCGAGTCTCTCGACTTGATACACGGTATGCCGTTTTGAGCTTATGGGGGGCTGGGTTCTTAAGTTCAAGTTAAGCAAGGCCGAACTGCTTAGGGGGAGTTTGGTGAAATACACGAAGTCGCTGGGAGTAGGTCGGACTCTTGTGTCGGTTGCAGGGCTGTCTTTTTTGATGGTGCTGACAACTGGTTGCGACGCTTTATTCAAGGCGTTTGTCGGGGACCATCGCCCACGCTTTAAGTTGAATGACCAACAGTTGAAGCCTCATCTTTCCACGACGGCCGGTCATTTGCCGAACGCGACGACGGGTGCAACCCGCTACACCAATTTATTTATCGTCTCCAATTCCGGTTGAGCTTCACTTTCGATCTGCGGAAGACAAGCTCGCCGTCGTGACCGCGGGCGGTGGCTCGGTGGCGCCGCGAGCTCTTGATGCTTCGGACATCGAGGTCGTTAACGCTACGATCGCGGATTTTTCGGGAGCGAATGCGGACGGAGAAGGTTCGACTTACACCTTTAATCTCCTTCCTGGCGCGGATGGTCTTATCAGCGCTCGGTTGCCGGCCGGAGTGGCGCGTGTATTCGTGCCCGCATCGAAGAAAGGCGAATCGCCGCAAGAGCTGAAGAACATCGTGTCGAACACGTTGACCATCATGCTTGATCGCATCGCGCCCACGGTCGCGGTGACGGGGCCGTCTGTCGCCACCGGAGATAGCTCCACGGAGTTTGAATGGGTCGTTTCGTACACGGGTGCGGATATTATCGGCCTCGCGTTGGCGGACATCGACGTGATTACGACGGGCGATGTGAGCTGTGGTGATCTGACGATCGGTGTAGGAGGCAGTTCGTCTTCGAGAATCGTGACCGTAGGGGCGTGTACCGGCGATGGAACTGTGACAATCGAGATCGCGGCGCATACGGCGCGGGACTATGCGGGAAACCAGGCGGCGGCCGACAGCACGGCGATTGCCGCGACAGTCGATAACTCGGGAGGTGGTGGTTCGCCGCCGTCGGGGTTTGTCGCGTTTGATTATCCGGATGCCGGGGCCGAAGTTTTGAAGTCAGTTACGGATTTTGAAGTTTTCGGAAGCTGTGACGATGACGACGACGGTCGTGCGATCACGTTCTCCCCGGCGGCGAGCGCGGCTGTGGTTTGTTCGTCCGGTTACTGGAGTGCGACGTTTGATGTTTCCGCTCATGTTGGAGCATCCGTATCTATCGAAGCGACCTTGGTAGACTCTGGGGGCGACAGTCATGTTGCTTCGAGAATGTTCATGGTGTCTGAGCCGTATCGAGTCGTCGAGGTCGTCGGAAATCGCAACGCCTTTGCGGCATTGCGATCAGACGGTTCGGTCGTCTCGTGGGGTGACTACTTCTCTGGCGGCGAAGTGCCGAGCGTTCTGAGTGCCGCGGACGCAGGTGTCGTGACGGTCGCGGGTACAGGTTCGACTTTCACAGCATTGCGGTCAGATGGTTCCGTTATCAATTGGGGTACGAGTAGCGATGAGTTCGTGTCTTCGGATGGAATCGAAATCGCGAGTAGCCGACTTGGCGGAGCTTTTGCTGTTTTGAAATCCGACGGAACGGTCTCGTCTTGGAATTCCTATGATGAAGATGAAGCCCCCGCGAGCGTCACGGATCCAGGTTCGGATGTCGTGAAGGTTTTCAGCAACGGTGCGGCTCTCGTCGCATTGAAGTCGAATGGTTCGCTTGTGGCGTGGGGCGATCCCGCTGCCGGTGGTACGACGCCAGCGGGAGTTGACGAGGATGTCGTGAAAGTCTTTAGCAACAACCTCGCTTTTGCGGCGCTGAAGTCGGATGGCTCGGTCGTAGCGTGGGGTAACAGCTCTTACGGGGGCTCCGGGGTTCCGGCAGGAGCGAGTTCCGGCGTGGTTGAAATCGTCAGTAACGATCTCGCATTTGCAGCGCGCAAGTCGGATGGTTCCGTTCTCGCGTGGGGTGACGCGACTTTGACGGCAAGTATTCCCGCGAGTGTCACGACTCCCGGTTCGAATGTTTCAAGAGTCTACGGTGGATGCGGTGGAGGTCGCTTTGTCGCACTCAAATCAGATGGCTCCGTCGTGAGCTGGGGTGGAGCGGGCTGTAGTATCAGTGGGATCACTTTTAAGGATTGAGCTCGATCGAGGGCAGTGGCTCAGAGTGGGGATTTCCCTGTGGTTATGAAGCCTTAGGTCCAGGGGGAACTTCTTTGAAAATGACTCAAGTTAGAACGCTTCGTGGCCGAAAAGGAGACATAGGGGTTAGGGGGATATTCATGAATCGTACGTCGAATGTGATCGACCTTTCGAAGCGTCTTCAAGCTCGTTCCAAAGTTGAAGTTAAAGAAGCTCGTCGAGAAGGGCCGGCTCAAGACGCAGACAGCGCGGTCTTGGATATGACGGAACGTCGTGAAGCCATTCTTCTGTCGGAACGTCGCGAAGTGAAACGAACGATTCTTTCGGAGTTCATCGGCGCGTTCATTCTTATTCCGGAGCAAGGGCTTCAGCGAGTCGCGATTTACGATATTTCTGAAAACGGAATCGCCTTTGATCTCGATGCTAAACACGGTGGTTTGGCAGAGGGCGAAGAAGTCGCGATGCGCGTTTACTTGAATCAGTTCACATATTTTCCGTTCATCGTTTCCATCGCGAATGTGCGCTACTTGTTTCAAGAGGGTGTCACGCGCCACGGTTGTAACTTCATGAAGGAGACCGTGAACGAAGAAGCTCTTCACCATTTCGTTCGGTTCATTGAAACGGTCAGCGCGTCTCTTAAAACGGACCATGGCGATGTCATGGTT
>JAVFAU010000021.1:0-11723 GCA_034002335.1 Bdellovibrionales bacterium
CCGTGTTCGTTCGGTTGCCGCCAACGGAGAAATTTCACAGTTTTCAAAGCCGGTTTCGGTTGTCGTCTATAAACCAAAGGCCATACCGAAGGCTCCTGTTCAGGTGCCGCTGCGACTTGCAGCGCCTCCGCCGCCTGTGCCTCCAAGAACAGTCGCGGCCGTCGAGACGCAAAAAATCATTGAAGAACCACCGCCGCCAATCGAAGAACCACCGGTGATCGAGAAGGCCGTTCAGCCCGAACCGATGCGCACGGAGTCGTCGCGTATTCGTCAGTCATCACGTCCAATTCGCGCGAAGATCGCAGATCGCGTGCGGCCTTGGTCGGCGACTGTAGAGGGCGGTGCCTTCGCGCTTCTCTCGACTGAGCATAACTACATGGGTGAGAGTGGAACGGGCGTCGGCATGTTCGGCGTTCAGCTCGGTTACGCGAAGCGCGCCAATACGGCTCGTTTGGGATACCGCACGCAGGCTTTTGGAATCATGGGATTCGCCGATGGGCAGTCGATTTCGATTATGGATGCTCAATACACGTATTGGTGGAAGCTGACCCAGCGTTCGAGAAATCGCGTGCGTCTTGGCTTGCTCGGTTCCTACTATCGCGCCGCAAGTTCGGGTAACGAGCGCATCATCGACACTCACCAGAGTCTCCGAACAGGGTTCGGACTCGATGTCGGGCTAGGAAGAAGATGGTCACTTCTCGGTGAAGTGATGGTTGGAACTTGGTTTGACAACTCCGGAACTTACGCGATGAACGGGTTCGTCTCGTACGATCTTTCGGACAGTATCGGATTGGGACTTGGGTATCGTTTGAACCTCTACGACTTGGGTGATGATGCAACGACATGGTCGTCGCAAACATACCGTGAAGCGGTCGGAGAAGCGTACTCGAGCTTGAAATTCTCATTTTAAGACTGACTTCAACACAAACCTGGGAAACTGGCAGAAGCGACGTCCTGATGTCGAGAATCAGGACTATTCATTAACATTTTCTTAGCCGATGAGAGATCGTGGCCAACGAATCGAAGAAGCCTAAAATAGGCGACACGATAGCGACCTATAAGATCCTCTCGCCTCTTGGAAGCGGAGGTATGGGCGACGTCTTTCTTTGTGAAGACGCCGCTCTCGGTCGCAATGTCGCGGTCAAGATCATGCATAGCTTCGATCCGAGTGAGACCGAGGTTGTTGAACGGTTCATTCTTGAAGGTAAATCACTGGCGAAACTAACTCATCCAAACATCGTCTCCGTCTACGGACTGGGAGAGGACAACGGATATCTCTACATCGCGATGGAGCACGTGCCGGGCCGCTCGTTGTTTCAGTTGTCTCGCGAGCGTCGTTTGACGTTTCGAGAGATGAAAAATATTTTTCTCGACATCGCGGCCGGTTGCGATCACGCGAACAGTCACGGCATCGTTCACCGCGATATCAAACCGGCGAATATCTTGGTTGATTCTTTCGGTCGCGCCAAAATTATCGACTTCGGTATCGCGAAAGTCGTCGGCGGAAACCGTGTCGGCACCGAAGGCGTAAAGACCAAGACGGGTGCCGTCATCGGAACCCTGAATTATATCGCGCCTGAAATCTTCCGTGGGATTTCTCCAAGTCCTGCTTCCGATATTTATGCGCTGGGTCTCGTCTTCTTTGAAATGCTCACGGGTCGAACTCCGTTTAAAGGCGACTCGCAGTTTGCGACGATGGAGTTGATTCGTGCGGGGCATGTGGACGTTTCGGAACGTCTGCAAATGATCTTGCCCGACGAATTGTGGAAAATCCTCTATCAGATGATCGATCGCGATCCCGCCAAGCGTCCTGCGACGGCGACCGAGGCGGCAAAACGCATCGAACGAATTGAAAGCCCCGAGTTCCCCAGCTATTTCAATTCGGATCTCGTGTCTGTGCAGATCGAAAATGTCGATGAGCTGCATGACATTCTCGAAAAAGACGCTATTGATCCGGAAGAATGGCAGTTTATTCTCGCGTTGGCCGTGCGAGCTCAGGCCGCCAAACGCACAAATCCAAACGGGTTTGTCGCGAACGCGCCCGACGAGGGTGAAGCGACGAAGCTGATCGAGAACACCGGATTTCGAGTCGATCCAATCGTTTTAAAAGAAGCGATGAGCGAGTATCAGCGCGACATGAACATGATCTTGACGACTCGGCGTGCGAGTCAGCTCGAGGCACTTGTGCCGCCGCCGCCTTCACCCGTGACGGCCGAGACGATTCCGGCTGCCGTCGGCGGAGCGCCGACAGGCGTGCCTTCGGGCATGAATGCGAATTCGGTTGCTTCGGGCGTCACGTCCGGCGCGATCACTCCACCTCAAAAAAGTTCGTGGGGAATGTGGCTTGCGGTGCCGGTCGTGGCCGGCGTCTTGGGTGGTGGGTTTTGGTATTATAAAAAGAGTGAGGAACTCACCCAACAGCGCTCGGTCGCAGCGGTGGCTGTTCAGCCGCGCCGTCTCGGGCAGCGTATTGATTCTCCAAGCGATGGCGGCAAGGCTGCGCCTAAGACGACCGCGGCTGTGGCCCCGGTACCGGCGGCGGGCGGCGGTTTTGCGATGGTCATCGAGCCGACAGGCGACGCGTGGACGCCGATTCCATACAAGGCGCCGGCTGCCGGCATGGTCGAAGTTTGGCGATGGCGCGTGCGCTCTGAAAAAGGCAACCGTGTGCTGATCGAGCGTCGTGAGTTCGGCGCCATGGAAGATGGTCTCGAGAAAGTTAAAATCGAACTCTCGCGTGAAGGCCAAGAACAGGCGGTTCTCGCATCCGGTTGGGAGTGGTACACGCCAGGCTATCCATTCTTGCCTCGCAAAACGCTCCGTTCGCCGTTTTTCGGATCGGTTGGCGGAGATATCGTCGGTCAACCAAACGCCGTCTTTCCTCTTCGCAAAGGCAAAGAGGTTCAGTTTCAACTTGGCTTCCAACAAACGGAAGCCGCGTCAGCTCTTATGGGAGTTGCGGACCAGCAGCGTGTTCAATACCGTTCGTCTTGTTTGATTCGCGACAAGGTGAAAATCGGAGCCGGAGCCGCTCAAATCGAAACAGTGAAGATCGACTGTACGTCAAAGAGCGATCAACGTGAGTTGACCGACGTGATTTATTGGAGCGAAGAGAAAGCGCAAATCGTTCGTCACGACCGTCGTTTCAGTCAAAGTGTCGATGGCATCATGGTGGATACGATGTTCTCGGGTGAAATCGTCAGTCGCAAGCCTGCGTCCGTTCGATAATCGGCCTGGCTTGCGAGTGAAAATAAAAAAACCGCCCTTGCGAGGCGGTTTTTTTATTTCTAAGCGCCGTGTAATTCCGGCGCTTCAGCTTGCGGGGCTTACCAGCTTGCTTTTGTCACGCCAGGGATCTGGCCGTAGCTAGCAAGACGACGGAATTCGTTACGGCAGATACCGAAGTCGCCGACGAATCCACGAGGACGGCCTGTCAATTTGCAACGCTTGCGTTGACGAGCTGGAGCAGAGTTCTTTGGAAGCTTTTGAAGGGCAACACGAGCGGCGTCGCGCTCTTCTTCTGTCAGGTTGAAATCAATTGCCTTCTTCTTAAGGTCAGCGCGCTTTGCATTGTAACGTGTCGCCAATTTCAAACGCTTCTGCTCTTTTACTCTCATAGCCAAACGAGCCATTTATAACGATCTCCCCAAAATTAAGACCTTACGGTCCAAAAAACGAACAATCTAAAAAGTCACTAAACCTATTACTAAACTTAAATATCCAAGCTTCCCGGGTCTTCTGGGCGATCTGCGCTTCGCAAACCTTCCGAAGAACCGCTTCGTGCCGAAATATCCCGCCGAGGCAGAGACTCCGGGTCAGCAAGGACCCACTGATACTCTGAAACGACTTCCTGAGCAAGAAACCCACCGAAGGCCATCGAGTCATGAGCCCCTTGACGGGTATCGTGACGTGGACTGAACGGTTGACCTGCTAACCCACGGAAAATCCCAGTGAAAGCCCCGAGATACTGACTTATTTTTCGGGCCGGGTCAAATGCGATCACTTGATCTTCAAATCCCTCTGGGCTTGCTAGGAGGACCCAGGGGGCTCCATCGAGGCCCCTTGCCACGGAAACCGCTTCCGAAGCCCCAAAGGGGGCGGAGAAGACGACCGTACGGCCCGTGGCGCAATGATAAAAAACCACTGGATTTTCAATATCTTGGCCGCGGTTTGTCAGGCGTTCTGGAATAAAAACAAGCTCCAGGGGCGAAATGCGAGTCATACAGCGAACATTTTCAGCGGAACAATGGGTGCGGCCCGCTTCGTGGTTAAATGTCGTTAAAAGTTTACCCTGTTCATCGAAAAAGGCGATGGCTGTTCGCTGTTGAGGTTCGACGCGGTGACCGAACTTCTGTGCCGAGAGCGGGTGGTAGGCGACGGCGATGAGGCCGCCATCAAGAGGCGAGATTTCAACGGCAGCGCTTCCGATTCCGAAACGCGCGAGGACTTCTCCCGTACGGGAGAGGATCCAGGTATTCGCCGTGTGCGAAGCTTCAAACGACGTATCGGAAATAAGAATACGACCGTCCGCCAACCCTCTTACAAAGGGAAACTCGGGGTTGCTCCACTCGGGTGGAAGACTCACGCGGCGTTGCCCGACAAAAAGACTCTGGCCGTGCTCGGTTCCTTGAATCGAAAGCCAGTTTGTCAGTGGGAGCGTGAACATGCCTGGGGCTGTGACCGCGGAAAAAGAATCGGCAGGATCGGAGAGGAGATTCTTAGCAAGAGGATCTGGATCGACGTCACCGACGACTCCGATATCGAGTTCAAAATCCAAGACGCCGCGGATAAGACCATTCGGTCTTTCCCCACGGGGAGTGCGATCTGAACTTCCGCCATTCATCCAACGAGCCATGGCATGGTTCTAATCGCCTTCCCGTGGGCGTCAACAGACAAACCCACGATTTGGGAAATTCGATAATCGGACGAACGCCTTAGGCATGAGGTGTGGTCGATCGGCCGCCTCCTCGTTTATTGGAAGTTCCGATTGTCGGATTTGCCAGTTCTTTGAACGCACCCCACAGTCCTGTCGTTTCATTGAGGGGCGGTAGCTCGAGGCCAAGAGTGACGCGCAAAACATCGGCAATGTCGTCGACAAGTTCGATGTGAACAGCTTGTTTCACTTCCGTCGGAACGTCTCGCAAATCGCGCTCATTTTTTCGAGGAATAATCACGGTCGTGACACCTGCGCGGTGGGCGCCCATGATTTTTTCTTTCACGCCGCCAATCGGTGTGACTTTGCCTCGCAAGGTCACTTCTCCTGTCATCGCGATTTTAGGGCTCACTGGTTTTCCTATAAAAAGCGAACTTAAGGCCGTGACCATCGCAACACCCGCGGACGGGCCATCTTTTGGAATCGCTCCGGCCGGCACGTGCACATGGTAGTCGCGCTTATCAAAGGCGAAACGTTCCGCGACTTGCGGAAGCCGGCTTCGAATGAGCGTGAGCGCGATCTGCGCCGACTCTTTCATGACATCGCCGAGCTGTCCGGTCAGCGTGAGTTTGCCGCTACCGGGCATGGAGGTCGCCTCGACAAACAAGATCTCGCCGCCGACAGGAGTCCACGCAAGTCCCGTTACGACACCCGCGGGAGCGGAAGCCATGGTTTCTTCGTGATCAAACTTCACCGGGCCAAGCATTTCATCGAGGTCTTCGACCTTTGGTCGGAGCGGAAGAAGCGGTGATGTTTTGTCCGCGATTTTTTCAGGTTCGACTTCGGCCACGCGCACAGCGAGCGAACGGCAAAGCGAAGCGATTTGCCGTTGCAGTGAGCGCACGCCGGCTTCTCTTGTGTAGCCGTTGATGAGTGTTTTTAGGACCGCGTCCGAAACTTCCACGTGCTCAGGTTTGAGCCCATGTTCTTCGAGCTGTTTCGGAATCAAGTGATTGCGACCGATATGGAGTTTCTCGACCGCCGTGTAGCCGGAGAGTTCGATGATCTCCATACGATCTAAAAGCGGCGTCGGGATACCCTCAAGCGAGTTCGCTGTCGCGATAAAGAGGACTTTCGAAAGATCATAGGGCACGTCGAGGTAGTGATCATGGAACTTGTCGTTTTGTTCCGGATCAAGAACTTCGAGGAGTGCCGCCGCAGGATCGCCGCTGAAGCCACGCGAAAGCTTGTCGATTTCATCCAGCATAAAGACGGGGTTCATGGAGCCCGCGCGTTTGATGCCTTGTATGATACGACCAGGCATAGCGCCGACATAGGTGCGGCGATGGCCGCGAACTTCGGCGTCATCGCGAACACCACCGAGCGCCGCGCGTACGAATTTTCGATCGATTGCTTTCGCAATCGAAGCTCCAAGAGAAGTCTTGCCGACGCCGGGAGGGCCGACAAGGAGCATAATCATGCCGCGATCGCCGCCGCGAAGTTTCAATGTCGCCAAGTGTTCAAGAATCCGTTTTTTAACTTTCTCGAGTCCGAAATGATCGGCTTCAAGCGACTCCTTGGCTTTCTTGAGGTCAATCGACGTTTCTTCCGTCGAGGTCCAAGGAAGAGCCAAGAGGAGATCGAGGTAATTTCGAATCACATGCGTTTCCGGAGATTGATTCGAAAGGCTCTCGAGCCGTTTGAGTTCATCGCGCGCGACTTTTTTTACTTCATCCGGCATGCCCGATTCTTCGATTTTCCCGCGATATTCATTGGCGCGATCTTCGTCGGAAACTTCGTCGCCGAGTTCCTCGCGAATCGCTTTCATTTGCTCGCGCAAGATATGATCGCGCTGAGTCTTACCCAGTTTGGAGTGAAGTTTGTCGCGAATCTCGTTGCGAACTTGCAGTTCGTCTTTTGTGCGGGCCATGATGGCGATCACCATCTCAGAACGTTTCGCAAGCGAGGCTTCTTCGAGGAATTTCTGCTTTTCTTCGACGGGAATTTCAAGGTTTGCGACCGACACGAAGGTTAGAAAATCGAGATCTTCGATGCCTTCGATGAATCCCGTCATTTGTTCGGAACCCGCGGGCAGGAATTCGACAAGCTGCTTTGCCGCTTCTTTGACTTCATTCAGGGTCGCTGAAAAATCCGTTTCCGCATCCGAATTTGGATACGAAACCGCAATCGCCGTAAGGGAGTCGTCGGGTTCGGTTTCGATCGAAGTGTGGGTTTGTAAATCTTCAAGACGAACGCGTTCAACGCCTTTCACGATCAGTTGAAGGCCGTCTGAATCGGTCCCTTTGCTACGTTCTTTTATCTGTCCGATTTCGCAAAGAACGCCGATGCGGTGGATGTCGTTGGCTGTAACAAAACCACTGTGATCGATGTCGCCATTTGATTGCAAGACGGCGATGATGCGCGCGGGCGCGTCGCCATGAGCCAATTCGCGCGCGTGGCGGATCGCTTTCAAAGACTGATTGCGCCCAACGCGGATGGGAATGCTGATGCCTGGAAACAAGACCAGGTTTCGAAGAGCAAGCACGGGCAAGCGTTTGCCCGCTTCTGCACCAAGGTTTGTCTTTTGGCCGTTTTCACTATTATTTTCTGAACTCATCCGTGGCCTCCCTTAATTCGGGGTTTCCGTACGCTCTCAAGGTGGGTTCGAATGGAATCGTGTCAAGGCTGTCCGCTTTTGATTGTGTTTTCAGTGAATTCACGGTTCTTTGACTTCTATGTCTGGTTACAATCCAAGAGATCGTTTTTTTCTGAAAGCGAAGCAGGAGAATTTTGCTGCTCGTTCCGTCTACAAACTTCAAGAGATCGATCAGAAGTTTAAAATCTTCCGATCTGGCATGACTGTGCTCGATCTCGGGTGTTCACCTGGAAGCTGGTCGCAATATGCGAGTCTGAAAGTCGGAGCCAAGGGGCGTGTGCTCGGAGTGGATCTTTCGCCGGTGACGGTTTCGCTTGAGAACGCTGTTTTCATTCAGGCGGATCTTCGTGATCTCAATCTCGACGAAGTTTTCGTGGCGCATGGCTTTACGCCGCCGTTTGATTTGGTGATTTCGGATATGGCGCCGAAGACGACGGGTATTAAAATGACGGATCAAGCGAGGTCGATGGAACTCTGCGAACTTGCGATCGATGTCGCGGATCGTTTTCTCAAACCCGGCGGGCACTTTGTCTGTAAGTTCTTTCACTCAGGAGATTTCGGGGTTTTGAAAAAACAGCTCCAAACTCGTTATAAAAAAATCGAGGTTTTGAAACCTGAGTCGACCCGCACGATGAGCAAGGAAGTCTTTTTTGTTGGGATATCAAAAAAATGAATACGTTTTCTACTACAGCCCAGTATGCCGCGACATTGTTCTTCGTATTAGCTGTTCTTCATACATTTTGTGTTAAGTTTTTTGCGCGGCAGGCGCATCGCTATCCGAAGGGATCGATTGGTGAAAACATCTTTCACCTTTTAAGTGAGGTCGAAGTCGTTTTTGGTTTATGGGCTGGTGTGTTCGTGACGTTCCTGGCGTTGAGTCTTTCTCCTCAAGAGGCTATTGCCTACGTCGAGAGTTGAAACTTCACGGAACCGATCTTCGTTTTTGTCATCATGACGGTTTGTTCGACAAAGCCTGTTCTCGAGATGTCTGAACGTCTGATGGAGTGGCTTGCACGCTTGATTCCGGCAAAGAAAGACATGTCCGAGTTTCTCGTGATCATGGTGATGGGACCGATTCTTGGCAGCTTTATCACGGAGCCTGCGGCCATGACGGTCTGTGCTCTTCTTGCGCTCGATAAGTTCTACCGACGAACGGACAGCACGGAATTTAAATATGCGATGATCGGCCTTCTCTTTGTGAATATCTCGATTGGTGGAACACTGACGTCGTACGCGGCGCCACCGGTTTTGATGGTCGCGAAAACTTGGAACTGGGACTCGGTTTTTATGCTCAAGAACTTCGGCTGGAAGGCGGCTCTGGCTTGTGTCTTGTCCACGGCCCTAGTTGCATACCGTTTTCGAGAGGCGCTTTCTCGCTTAAAAACGCCCGCTCTTGGAGTCGAGGGAGAAAGGCGCCTCAATTAGATTTGCAATGACATTGATGTTTGGGCGCTGTTGGTCACTTCGGGCTGATTGAAGTGACGAAAAGAGGCTACTTATGGCTTTTGGTTTCTATTTCGGGTCGCGCAAAATCAGATGATATCCAAACTTCGTGCGAATGGGCTTTGAACACTCGCCCGGAGAAAGGAGTTCGGCGGCATCGCGAAAATCGTCGTCGAGTCGGTGCATCTGCCCCGTGAGATCACCGAGGCTCCCGCCATTCTTGCTTGAGGAGCAAAGGGAAAACGTGCGGGCAAGATCTTCGAAGCTCGAACCTTGAGCGAGTTTTCGCTCAAGGTCTTGGGCTTCGTATTCATGTTTTACCAAGATGTGGCGGAGTTTCATGTGGTTTGTTCCGTTCCAGTCGTGAAAGCAATAAATAGAAGCTCGGAACGACGAAGAGAGTGAAGATGGTCGAAACGATGCTTCCACCGATGATCGTAAGACCCATCGGAGTTCTTGTTTCTTGTCCGATCGAGTTTCCGATGGCAAGTGGAATCGCGGCTGCAACGGTTGCGGCTGACGTCATGAGAATCGGTCGCAGGCGGACGGGGCAGGCATCGAGCAGAGCTTTGCGGACGTCGCGCTCGCCACCGGCTCGTACGTGGTTTGTGAACTCCACAAGAAGAATCGAGTTTTTCTTCGCGATACCCATCAAAACGATGATCCCGATAAAGCTAAAGAGGTTCAGGGAAACGCCGAACATCCAAAGAATCAAGAAGGCCCCGGTCAAACTAAATGGAAGTGCGACGAGAACCGAGATCGGGTGGATGAACGAGTTGAATTGAACCGCGAGGATCATGTAGGCGACGACGATTCCAAGAACAAGTGCCATCGAAAGACTCTTAAAACTTTCGGAAAGCCCTGCGGCGGCTCCTTCAAGAGAAAAGCCGTAACCAGTCGGCAAGACTTCGTTTGCGATGACACGTGCTCGATCAAGAACAGACTGCTGCGATTTTCCCGCGACGATATTTCCGTACACGCCGATGGCTCGTTGGCGGTTAAGTCGCGTGATGGCTTGAAACGTTTCCTGCTGCGAGAAGGTGACAAGTTGGGAGAGCGGCACTTGGTTTCCGAATTGGTTCCGAACTTGAATTTTGCCAATATCTGCGATCCTTCGAACTTCTTCGTCGCGAAGTTTGATACGGATATCGTAACGGCGCCCGTCCCCGGTGAAACGGCTAATGCGTGTTCCGGCGACGGTCGCACTAAGAGTGCGTGCGACTGTGTCGATATTCACACTGTAACGCGCCATCTTGGCGCGATCTGGCTGAATGAGAAGCTCAGGAAATCCGAGTTTGAAGTCGGTGTCGAGATCTTGCGTGAGGCCTTCGGCATCAAGCCGCTTCATGATCTCTTCCGCTTTTTCTTGCAAGATATTGAGGTTCGGCCCCGTGAGGTTAAAGGATACGGGGAACTGGCGGCCAGACGTGAGGCCGCGTGCGGAGAGGTCTCGAATCGAAAAACGTGCGCCCTTGATTTCGCGGAATTTGCCACGAAGGCGTTCTGCGATTTGCATATGGGTCACTGTGCGCTGCTCACGAGATTTGAGTCGTGTCGGAAGCGTCATCTGGTTGACTTCGGAGTTCGGGCCGCCGGCGCCGATTGAGACAAAGAAGCTCTCGACATCGGGGTCTTCGGCAAGAATTTTTTCGGCGAGTTTCGCTTGAGTATCCGTGAATTCAAGCGAAGATCCTGGTTTCGTTTGCCCGCTGATGAACAAGATGTCCTGATCTTGCGATGGAACGAACTCTTGTCGCAACTTCTGAACGACCAGAAGCGAAACAAGAAAGAGTGCGAACGCGACAAAGGCCACGGTTTTCGACCAAGAGATCGTGAACTCAAGAAGGCGACGATAGAACGCGTTGATATGAGTAAAGAGCTCGTCGAGTTTCCGCTCGAGTTTAGAGGTCTCTTTAGATGTCTCCATGAGAGCCGCCGCACGCATCGGCGTGATCGTGATGGCTTCAAGAAGAGAGAGCATGACGGCGGCAGACATCGTGACGCCGAATTGGAAGAAGAACTTTCCCGTGATCCCATCCATGAAAATAACAGGAAGGAAAACGGCGATAACGGCGAAAGTCGCAGCCGTCGCCGCGGGAAGAATTTCGATTGCGCCATCGTAGGCCGCTTGAGCTGGAGGTTTGCCCATGCGCCGATGGCGTACGATGTTTTCAAGCAGCATGATCGCGTCGTCGACGACGATCGAAATGGCGAGAGTCAGTGCGAGAAGCGAGAAGAGGTTGAGCGTGAAACCCGCGAAGTAGAGGATGATGAATGTGCCGACGATCGAGGTCGGGATCGAGAATAAGATGTTGATCGAAGCTTGGATGCTTCCGAGAAAGAGGAAGCAGATCAAAATCGTGATGGCGCCCGCGACGAAGAGCTTTTCGTACGCGGTTTTGACGACGGCTTCCGTAGGACGGGTGAAGTCGACGTTGATTCTTAGGTCGTACCCCTTTTCGGCGAGCAGAGGCTTAAGTTCTTCGACTTTCGCTGCAACGGCTTTGGCTAGGTTGACCTCGTTTCCGCCGCGCATTTTTCGAATGCCGATTGAGATCGCATCTTTGCTATTCACTCGCGCAAGACGGCGAATGTCGCTTAAGCCGTCTTCGACGACTGCGACGTCTTTAATGCGGATGACGGCATCATGGATAATGCCGCCTGCGCGCCGAAGAATTTGAATGTCACCGAGAGCCTCGGGCGAGGTGGCTTCGCCCAGCCAGCGCACGCGTCGCTCCGTTGTGGAGCAGA
>JAVFAU010000022.1:0-11674 GCA_034002335.1 Bdellovibrionales bacterium
CCTCGCTTGTTCTTTGTCGTTTGCCGCCTACGCTCAGAACTCGCCGCAGACTTTATCGCAGACGTCACCACAGACGTCACCAAACACTTCATCTTCGGAAAAAGCGAAACCAACATCGAAATATGATCTCGATTTAACGGGCTGTACAAAGGCACAAAGTCTCGAAAAACGAAACGACGTCGTACAGACACTCGCGAAATCACTCGAGGCGCTTCCTAAAGAAGCGGTCGAACACGCGCCCACTCGCGAGATCATCGGACTTTTCGCCGCGCACCTGATTCCCTCGGACGAAGCCTTCTCTTCAATCGACCGTGAATGCTGGATCTATTTCTACGAAGCCAAACGCGATCTCGCTCTCAAGAAAGAGAAGTCCGCAAGCGAGGCTTCCTCGCAGTGGCGAGATTGTATTCGTGCCGTGAACCCCGACTCGCTCAAGCTCACGGAGCCGATCATGGCTTGCTTTGAAGCGGGCCCCTCGAAAGAAAACTAATCGGCGGCGGGCGAGTTTGCCTTCCCATCGGATGCGCCCACCGGCGCCACGAACGGAAGAATGGCCTTCATCGACTCGCTCACTTCTCCCAGCTTCTCCGATTTTGATTCGTTTGAAAGATCCGACCGTGGAATGGGCGTGAGCGCGAGCACTCGCTTTAACTCTTCAATCGAGGTTTTGCCGGAAAGATACGACGAAACGATCTCGGCGCGAGAAGACGGAACTCGAATGAATGTTTTTTTCGGAAGCTCGCGCCCGCTTTTCTTTAATCTCGAAGTCAGATGCGGGTTTTGAAGCTCGGCCAAAACACTGTCACCGTCATAGAACGACACGAGTAGGTTCCAATTCACCGTCCGTTTGAAATCTCGTTTCGTGAGATCCACCTCGACACCGTCAAACTCAAGACTCCACTTCACATCGCCCAAAAGAGCCCTCGCCTCTTTTTCGACTTCAAGTGCGGCGAGAAAGCAGGCGTAAAAGTTGCTGGATGCGAATCCAAAACGGCGATTGCGATACTTCTCGATAATGACCGGCAAATCGCGAGAACCCGTCACCCGCACGGCTCGGGCGACTCCGGCCGCTCCGTGATTATAAGCCGTTAAGGCCAAAGGCCACGTTTGCAACCGGTCGTAGTTCGCCTTCAAAAGACGAGCCGCCGAAACCGTCGCCGTCATCGGATCGTTCCGTTCATCCACATCGCTCGAGACGAGCATCCATGGTTTTGCCGTGCGAGGCATGAACTGCCACACGCCGCTGGCTCCGACGCGTGATCGCGCCTGAATATTGAAACTGCTTTCGACAAACGGCAACCGCGTCAGCTCCACGGGCATTTTTTCAGAGCGAAACACTTTCTCCATTTCACGCAAGTAGCGGCCGGAGTAATAGATACCGAGAATAAACTTGTCTTTCTGACCAAGCTGAAAACGCACACGCCGCTTGGTCGAAGCCGCCTTCAAGCGAGAACGCAGAGCCTGCAGTTCCTTTGCATTCGATTTTTCAAAGAGGCGGGCAATCGCCTGATCCGTCATGGCGCCATCTTTTGTAAAATACGCGAGATAACGACGGTCCGTCTCGCCTTTTACGTCACGAGCGGATCTCATATTCGAAAGTCGCTCGAGCCTCGAACGAATTTCTTTTCGCTTCGCATTCACGAGACTCGTGCGAGCCCTCGCTTTCGCCGCCAAAGTTTTTTTCTCGCGCATGATAGGCGTAAAATCGAGATCTTCGTAAACGACTGAAAGATCCTCGATGTCGTGCAAAACGCCCTGGTCGGTCGTGTACTTCGCATACACATCCTTCCAAAAACGCACGCGTATGGCGAGTTCTGGCGGCACGTTAAACGTGTCTTTCGCCCATCCCAAACTCCCCTCTTGTTTGGAGTAATCTGGAGCGCTCCAAGGCACGGAACGAATCAGATATCGCTCGGGAAGAATATCGCCGGCTTCTTCGAACAAAGACGGATCCGTGGCGGGCTCGTCTTCTCTTAAGACGGCCGGCAATCCGAAATCTTCGGACTCCATCATCTCAAGGGTCGTATCGGCGTCCCCTTCTGGTCCACCATCTGCTCCAAACTCGGGAGCGATCTGTGCTTGCGCGGACGCGAGAGGAGCGAGCACAGCGACAAGCAGCTGCGCCGTATATCTAGCGAAAGCTCGTGACGACGATGATGGAATATTTTTTTTCAAGAGCAACCCCTACTTAACGAGCGTCGTTGCCAAGCGGTCGAAGAGCTGACGTGCGGAATCTTCTTTTCCAGCTGCGCCGTTAAAGACAAACACAAACGTGTAGATACGCCCCTTCTCATCACCGGCGTACCCAGCAAGGCCGATCACGCCGTTGAGCAATCCCGTCTTCGCGCGAATCCAGCCCCTTGATTCCATGCCACGAAAGCGACTGCGGAGCGTTCCATCCACACCCGCAATCGGGAGCGACGCAAGGAACTCGGGGAAAACACGAAAGTCCGTACGAACCGAGTTTAAGATCGAGCCCATCTGGCGTGGCGAGAAAAGATTTTCACGCGTAAAACCAGCGCCATTTATAAACTCGTACTCGCCCTGCTTTAATCCCGCTTTCTTCTCGATGTATTCGCGTGCGCGAACCATGCCTTTGCCCGTCGTTCCAGGAAGATCGCCCGATTCGGCCGAAATATTTTTGATCAGCATGTCGGCGACATAGTTGTTGGACCACTTCATCATATCCGCGACAATCGCGGCCAAAGGTTTGCTCTCAAACGTCGCAAGAGTTTGCGCGCCTGCGGGAACCTTTCCCGTCTTCACGGTCCCTTTGACCACGATACCGCGTTCGGCGAGAAACTTGATCGCGGCATGCCCCGACCAGAAATCAGGTTCACGAATGCTTTTGTAGAAGGCGGCCTCGCCGCGCCCCTGAGGCACATTACCCGAAACCAAAAACGTCTCGCCTTGAGCTCCGTCCTTCGTGGCCATGCGTTCAACCCAAACCGTGTTTGAACGACCGCTCACTGTTTTTGATTGATTCTGAATTTTCAAAAAAGGCGTCATGACGTCTAAAGAAACTTCCGCAGCTTCGCCACTTTTTACCGCAGGACGCACCCACGCCGTGACCGCATTCCAATTAAGAGACATTGCCCCAAGAGGCGCATCGTAAGCGCGATCAACACGTCGGCTTTGGCGATCCTCTCCGAATCGAATCGTATCAAAGCGCGAGTCATCGACGATGAGATCTCCCTCGATGGTCCGCACACCCGTGCGTGTCAGCTCATTGACCAGAAACCACATCGACTCGGAGACGAACGATGGATCTCCTCCACCAACCAAGTAAAGTGAGCCTTTAAGAACTCCGCCCGTCACCGTTCCGTTGGCGGCGATTCCGCTTTCTGACGTCGCAGCGAAGGTCGTTTTAAATTTATGGCCTTGCGGCAAAAGCCCCAAGACCGCGGCCGCCGTGGGAACTTTCGAAAGCGACGCCGGTATAAACTTCTTTTCAGGCTGCAAACCGTAGATCATCGTCTCACCGTCGGAGACCCACACGCCGACTTCTCCCGCCTTGAACCCAGCCCGACGAATTTGCTCTTCGAGCTTTTTACCGAGATCCGGTGGCGGATTCACCGCCTCAGCTGAACTCATCGTCATGACGAGAGTCATAAAGAAAGTCATACCAACCACGAGGGCTCCCGAAATCGTTCTTTGTCTGAATAGTAGCGTCATAGTCTTCAAGTGTATCCAGTCGAGACGCTTGCGTCGAACACATCCGAGTGGGAAATTGTTGTCATGACACGATCTACGAGGACACAGACTATGGCAGCTCGACCTTCGACAATTCGCAACGACCGCTTTTCGTTTTTTACGAAACTCGTATTAATGGGCGCATTCATCGGCTCGCTCGGAGTGACCTTGGGTTGCACCAAAAAGACCGCCGATGACCCCAATACGCTCTACGTAGGTCTATCTGCCGCTCCCGCCACACTGGATCCGCGCAACGCGATGGACGCGGGCGGCATGCGCCTGACAAATCTCTTATTCTCATCCATCGTGCGCATTGGCCCCGATCTCGAGATCATCGGCGAAGCCGCCAGCCGCTGGAGCTACAAGAATCTCGTTTACACGTTCACGCTGCGCCCAGGCCTTGTCTTCGCCGGTCACCCCGACGACAAAACAGGGACCGGCGTTCCCGTAACCAAAGAGGATATCGAATTCTCCATCGAAGCCTTTCGAGCGTCCGGACGCTTTGCCAGCTCTCTTGAGCCCATCGAGTCTTACACGGTTGAATACGGCCCCGAAGGCGGCCTTCTTGTCATGAAACTCAAGCACTACTCGGCGACTCTTCTGACGGACCTCACTCCCGTCAAAATTCTTCCGGCCAAACTGGTTAAAGAAAAAGGCGATGCGTTTCGCGACAAACCGGTCGGCACGGGGCCTTTTCAGTTCGTCTCGTCGGATGCGAATGAAATTCGCCTTCAAGCGAATCCACTTAATCCCTACTCGGCACCAAAAATTCAGAATCTCGTTTTTAAGATCGTGCGCGAGGACAACACCCGCTTTCTTAAACTCGTGAAAGGCGAGCTTGATCTCTTGCAACAAGAATTGCCGCCGACCAAAGTCACCGAACTTGAGAAAAAGGATGAGTTCCAGATCTTCAAATATCCGGGCCTCTCAATGACCTACCTTCTTATCAATCTCAAAGACGAGACGTTCAAAAAAAAGGAAGCGCGCCAAGCCCTCTCTGAATCTTTGAATCGCGATGAGATCATTCGTTTCAAACTCGAAGGTCTAGCTCAATCGGCCACGAGCATTCTATCTCCCATCAACCCGTATCACGACGGATCTTTGAAGGCGCCGATCTTTAATCTCGAAGCGGCGAAAAAGAAGGTTTCCGACCTTGGTCTAGCCGGCAAAGAAGTCGTTCTTAAAACCTCCAACTCAACGCAAGCCGTGGAAAACGGTCGTGTTTTAGCAAACAAAATCGAAGCGACGGGCCTCAAAGTGAAACTGCAAAGCTTTGAATGGGCGACGTTCTACAAAGATATGGATCAAGGGAACTTTCAACTCGCGACAATGCGCTGGGTAGGAACAACGGACCCTGACATTTACAAAACGGCGTTTCACTCGGAGCAAGTTCCCCCAAAAGGACGCAATCGCGGCTCTTACCTGAATCCACAACTCGACCGACTCGTCGACCTTGGTCGAGGTATCGAGAATGTCGGGCGACGGATCGATCACTACAAACGCGTGCAACGCATCGTTTACGAAGACCTTCCCATCATCCCTCTCTGGTACGACTTCGAAGTCGCCGTCGCGAACAAACGTGTTAAGAACTACGTTCCTTCAAAAAACGGAGACTACACGTCTCTGACCAAGGTCGAGAAGCAATGATCGCTGTCACGGAACCGAGGAGGGTTTCCCTTCGGTTCCGTGTTAACTCGTGCATCGAAAAAGCCGATACGTTTCTAGAGAAGACCAACCACAGAACCTGAAGGCTGGGATGCAACTTAGACGTATTGATTGGACCCTTGTCCTTCTTCCTCTCTTTCTCACTTGGGGAATCGATCAGGGCACAAAAGCTTGGGCCGAAGGCATTCGTGGACTTCAGTTCTACGGACCGTTTGGTCTCGTCTTGCATCATAACCACGGGGCGATGCTTGGCCTCTTCAGCGATCTGCCGGCTGTCTTGCGCATCGTAACTCTCTCAACAGGCGGCGCTTTTCTTATTTTCTCGTTCGCCTTCATTCAATATCTCCTGCCAATCAAGTCGTTGCTTCTGCGTTCGGGAATGAGTGTTCTTCTCGGAGGAATTCTAGGAAACGTCACCGATCGCATCGTGAACGGTTACGTCATCGATTTTCTCTTAATCGGTTCTCCTGAGCGCGCATCACCCGCGTTCAACATGGCCGACGCCCTTCAGTGGGTTGGTTACGCCATGATCGCGATCGCCCTTATTCGCGAGTCCGAAATTCTCTGGCCGGCGGACAACACGAGAAAACGCATGTGGGTGAACCTGAAGTTCCAGCTGCGTTATTGTTTTATCCTCACGGGTGTCGGCTTGGGCTTCGCGCTCAACGCAGGCGTTTTCTCGTACACGTTCTTGCGCGTGACGATCATTGATCTCGTCGGGACCAACCAGAAATTGCTCGATCACTATCTTTTGCCGTTCGTTCTCACGTTCATCATCGTGAGCCTCAGTTTTGCGGCCGTGCTCTTTTTGGTCGGACGCGTTCTCTCGAGCCGTATCGCCGGTCCTCTTTACGCGTTTGAAAAGTTCCTCGATGACCTCGCGGCGGGACGTCCACGACCGCTTCGTCTTCGCGCGGGCGATGAGTTCCGTCATCTTGAACACATCGCCGCCCGTCTAAGCCAACAATTGATTGAGAACAAGCTTCTCGAGGCTCCGAATGCGGCCCCTGCAGCAGATGCGACCTCTTCTAGTGAGACGCGCGACGAAAACGCCGCCGCCTCGGAAGAAAAGCCAGCAGAAAAACTCGACAACGACGAGTTCGATAAAGAACTTCCCGCGAACGTTATGCCTCTTAAGAGATCGCCCGAACGTCCTTAAGCCAGTAACGCTTCGCCACGGTTTCGCCCTCTTCCAACGCGACCAACGCATCTCCGTCGAGTTGCCGAATAACTCCGATCGGATTCACCGTTCGCGGCTTGCCCGGACGACTGCCGCCAGCGTAGACCATTTCGACTTTGCGGCGCAGTTTCGCCGCCTCGATGAAGCGAGCGATGTCAGCGTTTTTCTTTATTTCGTCGAGGGAAAACCTTTGGAAATAGAGAGGTCCGAGATCAAGCTTCGTTCGTCGCAACTGCTTTGCCGCGATGTCTTTGACCGTCAACTCGTACGCTTCGCCACCCATTTCATCGTTTTGTTTTTGAAGACGCATGAAAATGTTCATGGCGACTTCTAAACAAGCATTCGCATCGTCCAATGCCCGATGCGCTTGTCCTGGGTTGATACCGAAGAAAGGGACCAGTGTCTGAAGGCGGTGATTTGGCGTTTCTGGAACATTCCCCTGCGCCAAGAGAGACGTGCAGACCGTTGGTTCCGGCGGCAACGAGAGCCCGGCGTCTTCAAGAGCCGCCGCAACAAAGCCAAGATCAAATTGAGCGTGGTGAGCCAACAAAACCGAGCCGCGAATGAACTCCACGAATCCGGGAAGAACGTCCTTAATAGGAGGCGCTGACGCGACCATCTCGTTTGTGATGCCGTGAATACGAATGACTTCTTCCGACATCGTTCGCGATGGTTTCACGAGCGCCGAAAACGTCTCGCGCTTTACACCCGCTCCCGCTGTGGCCGTCCATTTGACAGCCGCGATTTCGCAAATCTCCGACTCGACCGGATACCGCCCCGATGTCTCTGTATCGAAGGCGACCCACGAAACCTGACGCCACCCCAATGAACTAAGATCTTTCGTCATCACGCTTCGCCGCCGTTAAGCCGCGTCCTTACCGCAACACTTTTTGTACTTCTGCCCGCTTCCGCACGTGCATGGGTCATTGCGACCGATCTTGGGCTGCGCGCGAACCACTGGCGCTATCGGCTCGTGATGGTGATGCCCCTCTCCGTCTTTATGCTCGTGCGAATCGCCGTCGACAAAGTACCAGCGGTCTTGCGATTTCACTTTGCGGAACTGCGACACTTCGTGATGTTCGACGACACGACCCGCGAGCTTGTACGTCGCAACAAACTCGACGACGCCCTTCGTGTCGCCCTCTTGTCCTTGTTTTGTCGAAAGAATCTTAAGCCCCATCCACTCTGACTTTGAGGCCCATTCTCTCGAAGAGGCTTCATCAAACTCGTGGCGTTTTTCGGGTGCCAATGTGTTCTTAATATAAGCGATGTCCTTATGAACATAAGCGACGTAGCGCGACCGCATCAGCGCTTCCGCTGTCGGTGCCGGCTTTTCTCCCTTAAGATAAGGTTCGCAACAAGCTGAGTATTCGATCGGGTTCCCGCAAGCGCAAGGCGTAGATGGTGTTGTCATAATCCGCCCATGTGAACATAACCGAATCCTGGTGTCACGAAATGGCAGCCAGCGACAATTTACGCCTCCTTTTTTCTTATTTTTTCAGCTTACCCTCTCATACCTTGCAGCTCCCCACCCGCCTCCGTGTGCATAGGCATTGCACGTTTTGCACGTCTAGAGGCTCGAGAACTTCGGTGCAGAGCCGGGTCGTTTTTAAAAACCGTCAGGTTAGGTGGCGTTATGAACAAACAAATTAAAAAAACGAGAACGACGGCGTCGCTCGCTACCACGATGGTTTCAACCGCGATCGCGACAGCACTTGCGACGGTCATGGCCTCGGGCTTAAGCGCTTGCGGTCAGGCCGAATGGCGCGAGGTTTCGGCCCCAAACACAGGTGATGCCGCGGCCGAACTCATAACAGGCGATCTCAACGTCCACGCCATCCAGTCCGGGCAAACAGCCTATGTTGCTCCCGAACGCCTGCGTGTTCGCGAAACAACTGAACAGAGCCCGGAAACCGCGACCGCCGTTCTTGATCGCGGCGATCAGGTCGCGATCGTAGATCCGACTCCGGTCGGACAAGAGCAACTCGTGGCCGTTAGACCCGTTACACCGACCGCGACCGAAACAAGACCGGCTTACGTTCCCGTGCGCTATTTACAGACACAGCCCGCCTCTGCAAGCGAAGCGGATCGTTACATCATGATTCAAAATATCGCGACCGAAAAACTTCGCGTGTACGAGCGTGCGACAACAGCGGGCGCTCCGCACAAACTCATTCTCGAAACCGACATGATCGCTGGTGAAAACAACCCGTCGAAAACACGTCGTACGATGTTGGGTAGCTATAAAATCGAATCGTGGCACAAGTTCTATCAGGACAATCAAAAACTCTTTCCGTCTTGGCATGATCCAAAACTTCCAAGCCTTCCTCTTCCTGGATCAAGCCTTGCCGATTGGACACAGCCTCACTTTCTTCCTGTCGTAAACGGCAAGCCATCTGGAGTCGTGCGCGGAGCTTTCGGTTGGTACACAGCTAAAATAGGCCCGAACGCCAACGCCCAGTGGACCCACGGAACACTCGGTTGGGGAGCCGACGGCGATCGCTTTATCCAAATCTCAAAAAGCCAGCTTGCGCAGTACTACTCGGACCCACGCAGCTTCGGCTGTACGCGCGTCGAGAACCAAGCCATCGCGTACTTGCATGACTTGCTTCCGGTCGGAACTCGCGTCATCAAAGTTTACGCTCGTGAATCGCTTGCGGACGCACAGCTTGCTCGCTACCAAGAAGCTCAGTCGAAAGAATGGGAATGGTTACTGAGCAAGGACGAAGTACGTAAAGTTTCTCCGAACTCAAGTTCAAAACCAGCACAGATCATGCGTCATGTGCCGAGTGAGAGTGTTATTGAGCAAGGAACTTACCGCATCAACGCGAAGCCTTCGGCTGTACAGTTTAAAAAGCATGTGAAGGGCATTAAACTCGAGGCGACGATCATTCGCGCGGAAGCCAACTTGTACGACATTCCTGAGTCTTCGTTCCAAGGCGTGTTCCTTGTCGACGAAGGTCGTTTTGTCGACTACAAACACCCTCGCGATCTTCGCGTCGGCGGCTACAGCGACAAACTCTTGCCGAATCTTTTGCTCAAGTAAACTTAAGCAAGTCCGCGCAAGATTCCCTACCGGTGGGTCCGAACTCCCGAAGCTCCGGATCCACCGTCTCCACCGCGACCAGACTTAAGCTCGCACATCGGATTCCCCTGACGCCCCGAACAGCAATCCGCCGCGGCCGTCATCAAATACGAGTTCGTCTCATGCCACGCAATGAACTCTGACGCCATTTTTTTACTCTTAGCCGCTACGGCGCCATCTGCGCGCGTTCGCGCCAGACGCCCCGTGGACACCGGCGTCCCGAAGCCCACTTCGCCGCAAGACTTTCCGTCTTCAATCTGAAAAACCCGACCGGACGTGAAACTTCCGTCGTCGTTCAACTGAACCTTGGCGCATCTGTCCCAGCTCGTCGAATGCCACTCCAAGTTCGCCGGCAAACCGTTCGCGACATCGAAACGAACCATCTGCCCTTCGCCCTTGGTGTTTTTCGTATTCAACTGTACTTTCGAGTTCGCAGAACAAGTGACGCTCCAGTTAGCGCTCGGAGCGTAACGTGCATGTAAACCGACCAACATATCGCACGCCGTGAAATCGTTTCGAAGTTCGCTTAGCTGCTCTTCAAACGACAAGTCAAAAAGGAACTCGTCTGTTTTATCCGTGCGCTCATCGCCGGCTCGACAAACCGTCGCGCCGTTTTCGTTTTCAAAAGGTCGCAGAACTCCGTACTGACTCACGCGCTGGCCTCGACAATCGACGTCTCCCGTGTGCAGAGCGATTTCGGCCCCCGTAAACGCGGGAGCCGCCACGACTTTACCCGCCACCATCAATGTCGAACCCGCAACGCCCGCGACCTTGCTAAGCCCTTGCGCCCCGGAAGCTGTGACCTTCGCCAACGCAGTCTTTCCCGCGCGCCCAACAGTCGCGGCCAGGCCATTGTTCAACCCTGGGACCTCACGAAACGCGAACAACGGTTGTTCTAAAAAACTAAGAAAATGACTGCGACTAAACTTTCGAAGCTCATCGACACTGATCTGCGATCCGCCGCGAAACGCGGTTGTTGAAAGTTTATGGTTCGCCATCTGTAGAGACGTCGCGTAGCGGCCGGCCGCGACGCGCGCGGCCTCGACTTCCATAATGCTCTCAATCACCTGCGCGTTATAGCCTTTACCCTTGAGGAAATCGTATTTCGCTTGATTCGAGGTAAAATTTGAAAGCGATGCCATAAGGCGGTCTACTTCGCCGACCGCTTTCTCAACCGAAGCCGTCGCCGCTTTCGCTCGCTTTTCTTCGCCGAGCTTCCAATAACTCAAGGCTGTTTGCGTTTGGCTTGAGAGTCCCTCTTTGAGGCTCAAAGGCATGTACGCCGTCAAACGTTGATAAGTATCGGCGACTTTGCCGGCAAGAGCGCCGCCTGAAGTCGCGCGCAAAGCCTTTCTCTCGTCCGCCACGATGTCGTACAAACTCTGCCGTGCTTCTACCGAAAGATTCGAGGCGCGAATCTCCGCGTCGAGAGCGTCCAAACCTTGCAGCATACGAGATCGCATCTCTTCACCCGTCACGGCGATCTTACTCGCATCGACGCTCCCCGCCTGCTGCGCAATCAAGCGTTCGCGCAAATCAGCATTCAAACGCTCTCCTTCTTTTTGAAAGTCCCTTTTGAGACGATCAAAGTCCTTCGCCAGAACGTCTTTTGAAATCGTACATGCTCCGCCAGCGGGACTCGCTTGAGCTTCTTCGATAATACGATGTCTTAAAAAAGAAATTTTGCCGGAAACCGAATTGGTTCCTAAACCGCACTTAATGCCGGGGTTGTTTTTCAACACCGCCAAACCGGCCGCAACGCTCCCTGCGAGCGCTCCGCCCACTGCGACCGTCGAACGATATTGATTGCACGTGCGAAGGTTCAAACCGCTGCATTCGAAAGTCGTTTTGAGCTCGTCGATCATGGATCGTAATTTGTCGGGATCAGAGGGACACGAGTTCATTTGATCGTGGAGCTGACCAAAGGACGTCACAGGGGCCAGCGCCCTTGCCAACAAAACAGCCATGAAACCAAGTCCATCGCTGACTTTGATTCGAATCACTGCCACATCTCCTTACGGTCGCATCTCGCCGAACTCGTCTTTCGACCT
>JAVFAU010000023.1:0-11501 GCA_034002335.1 Bdellovibrionales bacterium
AAATTAACAAGCCCTCTTAGAATCGGGCGGTGAATTTGATGGTTTACCACGCCCCTGTCTTGACCTGTTCTCCCCTACGGTGTCAAAAGTCATTTATGAAACCAATCGGAATCCTTGGTGGCGGACAACTCGCCCGCATGCTGGTCCTCGAAGCGCATCGCCTCAACTTGCCGGTGGCCGTTTTAAGCCCGAGCACAGAAGACCCTGCCCATGCCGTTTCGGGCACGGCCGTTCAAGGCGACCCGAATAGCCTCAAAGCTCTTGAAACCTTTATGAGCCGATGCTCAGTCGTAACGTTCGAAAGCGAATTCTACGATGCCGCCGCAATCGAACAGGCCTCACGTAAAACAGCTGTTCCAGTTTGGCCCAATCCAAACCTCATGGCACGACTGCAAGATCGCCTGCCTCAAAAACGACTTTTCGATGAATTCAAAATTCCAACGGCGCCGTGGTTCGATGTCGATCGTCATCCGCGCGAGATTTTAAATGCTCTCGGCGGTAAAGCCGTCTTTAAAAAGCGACGCGGCGGTTACGACGGTTACGGAACATTCGTCGTGCGATCAGAAAAAGACCTCGCGACACTTCCCGACACAATCGAGAAAAAACAAGAATTCATCGCGGAAAAACTCATTTCGTTCCGCCGTGAGATCGCGCTGATCGCGGTCAGAGATCGGCGCGGCCAGTGTTTCTTCTTTCCCTTTGTCGAATCGAAACAAGAAAATTCGCGCTGTCTCTGGGTCAAAGGCCCTCTTAAAGAAACGGCGGCCTTCATTCAGATGAAGCGAAAAATCGCGCGCTTCCTCGGGAAAACCGGTTACGTCGGCGCGATGGGCATCGAGATGTTCGAAACCAAAACAGGCGAACTTCTGGTCAACGAAATCGCACCCCGCGTTCACAACACAGGTCACTACACGATGGACGCGTTCACTCTGAATCAGTTCTCTCTCCACCTTCGTGCCGTCGCGGGACTTCCCGTTTCTTCACGCAGCGTGCGTTACCGGCAGGTCCTTTCAAAAACGACACACTCAAAAACGTCCTTTGCGATGTGGAACCTGCTGGGCTCAAACTCCAAGCCAAAATCACACACGACGGCACTGAGCCCGTGGAAAGCACGCACGCTTTCACCCGAGGCCGAGCTTCACTGGTACGGAAAAACAGAGGCTCGACCTGGACGAAAAATGGGTCACGTCAACGCCATCGCGAAAACACCAGAAAAAGCACTAGCGCTCGCACGCAAAGCTGCGCGATCCTTGGTGAAGGATATTGGGTTTTAAAAACGTCTTCATGAGAGCATAGAGGGTCAATATGGCAAAGAAAGCATCTCAACCTCTTGTCGGCATCGTTATGGGAAGCGACTCCGACTGGCCCGTCATGAAAGCGGCTCACGATGCCCTCAC
Source organism: Bdellovibrionales bacterium (assembly GCA_034002335.1). Taxonomy (GTDB): domain Bacteria; phylum Bdellovibrionota; class Bdellovibrionia; order Bdellovibrionales; family JAMPXM01. Next base: position 1,398 of record JAVFAU010000023.1, read on the forward strand.
CGATTTCGACCTCTCACACGAGGTTCGCGTGATCTCGGCCCATCGCACTCCCGACGAGATGCTCTCATACGCCGCAGAAGCCGAAGAACGAGGGCTTAAGGTTCTCATCGCCGGAGCAGGAGGCGCGGCTCACCTGCCAGGCATGATCGCCTCGGCGACAAACCTTCCTGTCATCGGGGTTCCCGTCAATATCACGAAGCTTGAAGGAATCGATTCGTTCCTGTCGATCGTCCAGATGCCGCGCGGAGTTCCTGTTGCGACGGTCGCCATCGACAACGCGGCGAACGCGGGCCTGCTCGCCGTTCGCATTCTCGCGACAGGCGATGCCTCGGGGAAGCTTTCAAAGAAGCTAACGGCCTACAAGAAAAAGTCCAAAGCGAAGGTCGGAAAAGCGGATGCCCGCATCAAAAGCGAGACAAAGAAGAAGGCCCCCAAAAAGACCTAACAAAACAGCGCTCCCGGTTCGGGCCATCTTTTATTAGGCGATCATACGGTCGTCCTCGGACGTGCGAGAACGATAAAAAGACTCGGCCAAAACCTTCTCCATCGGAATATCGATAAAGAACTCCGAGCCGACACCGACTTCACTCGTAAGGGAAAGCTCTCCCCCCATCGCGCGAATCAAACGAAGCGAGATCGGCATTCCAAGCCCCGTGCCTTTATGGTGGCGCGAGACGTGCCCGACCGTTTCGAATTCGTTAAAGACAACCGCCATCTTGTCGGCGGCAATCCCGATTCCCGTATCACGAACCGCGACGCGCGCGAATCGCACGCCCTGGGCATTCACATACTCGTAAAGCCGAATCCACACCGTTCCGCCTTGGCGATTGTATTTGATCGCGTTCGACAACACGTTTCCGATGACTTCGGTGATGCGAACCGTATCCGCCCAACATGCGTCGGGACCATCCTCGATTTCCATTCGCATATCGATTTTCGCTTGCTCAGCCAGCGAAACAAAATGACTCGCCTGTCGGCGCAACTCCGTTTTGATTTCAATTTCTTCGATAAAGAACTCGAACTTCCCCGCCTGAATCTTCGCGAAATCCAAAACATCATTCACGAGCTCCAAAAGAACCCGGCTTTGCTCGGAGATCGTTCGAATGAACTCTTCTTTTTGCTCTTCGCTTTCGTAGATCTTAAGAGCAAGAACATCGGCTGTCGCCATGATCGCCGAAACAGGGGTTCTAAGCTCATGCGTCGTGAGCGCAATAAACTTGTCCTTTGCTTGATCCAAAAGCTTGAGTTGCGCGTTTTGCTCGAGCAAGACGGCATACGCTCGATCAATCTCGCGCTTCTTGGCCTGAATTTCTCGGGAGAGTTTTTTTTCAATCGTGATGTCTTGAAACGAAAGCAGCGTGATTCGACGGCCTTCGATTTCCAGATTCTTGACTCCGATGGACGCCAGAAACTTGTGACCGTTGGCCTTCTTTAAAAGCACCTCGGAATGCATTCCGTCTCGTTTTAACATCTCAGGGCACAATACATCGTACGCGCGACGATCCGCCCGCACGACCCCGGGACACATATCGAGAGCGCCCCACCCCGTCGCCTTCTTTAATTCCAAGATCTCAAGCCCACGTGCGTTCGTGAACAAAGCCTCGTATCGATCTTCGATTTGTTCGAACGCCACCATACCGATCACGGAATGCTCGACAAAACCTTTAAAGAGTTCGGATGCGAGAACTTTTGATCGCATGGGCATAAGTTCAATCTCCGATGATCTTTAAAAAGCCGTCGACATTCGTGATCTTGTCCCGGATTTGCGAGACAAGATTCTTTAGCCCCTCTTCGTTCAATCCAAGGCGTTCAAGCACTTCGCGCGGAAGCCCCAGAACCTTGTCGTGACCGGAATGGCCAAACTGCAAAGCGTGGATCAAAATATTCGCCAGAAAAACAATGTCGACAATCAGGTTCGCTTCTTGAGAGAGGCCGCCGCGAAGCAGCGGGCTTTCCTCGTGATGTCCAGCAACGGACACCTGAATTTGAAACGGCAAACGCCACTTCGTCACAAGCTCCAAACCGATCTGCGTATGCTTTGGATGCTCAAGAGCCTCTTCGGCTTCGATGAAACTGCACTTGTAATCGCGAGCGTACAAAACCGTTTCTAAGAACTGCTCCTCCGCCACGACGAACTGAACGATCTTTCCGATATCGTGTACAAGCCCACAGGTGAATATATCGCTTGGCGTACGGTACTTCACCTCGCGCGCGATGACTTCCGACGCCATCGCGACCCCTATGGAATGCTTCCAAAACTCCGTCACGCTAAAGTAATGGCTCGTCTTCGAATTGAGTGCTTTGATGATGCTCGTCGAAAGCGCAAGCTGGTTCACAGTGTCGTAGCCGACGTACGCGATGGCCCGTTGCAAACTCGATACTCCGCCCGGAATCGCATAATAGGCTGAATTCGCAAGACGCAGAACTTTTGTGGTCAACGAGACGTCATTCGACATGATCTGCTCGACGTCGCTCGTCGACGCCATCGGATCGTTGATAATTTTATTGAGTTCATACACGACCGCAGGCAACGTCGGCAGATCGACGAGTTTCTCGACGATCTCATGAACCATCAATTTGTTTTGTCGACGAGCTGCCCCCACGCCCTATTCCCCTCGCGTCAGCTTGCGATCTTCGGATCTGTGATCTCAGGTAGTTTTTTAACTGGAAATATTTCTTGAAGCTTTTGGGCCACACGACGATAGGTCACGGGTTTGAGAATGTAACCGTTCGCCTGAAGATTCCTCGCCTCGAACACATAGTCTTTTTCTGAAATCGCGGTTACGAACACAAACGGCAAAGCGCCGTACGTTCGATCGGAGCGCACACGCCTCAACAGTTCCAATCCGTCCATCTTGGGCATCATGATATCCGAAATAACCGCCACGATATTCTTATCACGATGACTGTCCATCGCGGACCAAGCCACATCGCCGTCATCGCATTCGAGAACTTTGAATCCCAGTTTTCGGAGCAACAAAACGAGAACCGTCCTGTTTGGAGTCGAGTCTTCCGCGACGACAACAAACTCGTCAGCGCTTTGATCGACTGTCTGATCCTTTTCCATAGATCCTCCCTGAGAGACTTTTCGGTCTTTCACCCAGGGGAGTTGAACAAAGAACAGGAAGCTGGACTTACATCGTCTCAGCTTGAGACGATGTTTCGACGGTCTTATTTCGTCGCCGTGAAACACGCTCTCGCAGAAGCTGAATAAGGGCCACAGACAACGTGATGACGATCACGACACCGAACGCCACGCGCGCCAAAACCGAAAGCGATGAGAACGAGTTTTCAAGCGGCGAGATCGCAACGGCCATAACACCGAACGCGCCCGTGCGAACGCCTGACACCTGGTACACGGCGCCCGTCGCCGCATTGAACTCCGTCGAGAACTCAGATCGTTCTTGAATCGGACTCTGCTCAATCACGATTCGAGATATCTCGTCGAAACTCGGAAAACGATTCGCGGAAGGTTGCTCCACTTGCGATTCGTAAAGAACGGCTTCCGTTTGATCGGCGGCGGGCTTCATCAAAACCCACTTGTCCCCGAGCGGACCTCCGCTCGCACTTCCTCCGCCCAACTGAATGAACATAGTTTCGTCGAAAAACAGCAAAACCGCGCGCGGCAGATCGCCGATTTTAGCGGCTACGACGTTCAACTCCGCCGAAAGACCGGCCACCCCAACGCCCTCAACGACGGCCGTTTCAACCAATCTTGCAACCATACCCGCTTGCACATCGGTCAGCGCAAAGCCGTCTCGTTCCAAGCGCCCAAGGGGATTGGGAACCGCGGCTCCCGTGGCGTCCAGTACCCAGACGGCCTTAAGCCCCTGGTGAGCTTCAAACTCAAAACGAGCCATCCCGTCGAACGCCCCCGACTCAGGACTCACCCGCTCGACAAAACGTTTCGCACTAGCAATAAGGCGGTCCGAAACACCTGCGAATTGTGACGCCACATCGCGAGCCAACCACTGATTGATGGCGACCGTCTCGTTTAGCTTTTGTTCGCCAAATGTAATAGCCGAAGCGATCATCAACACGGTCGCGGCCGTCGCGGCGGCGGAAAAAGCTAAAAGACTGGGACGCAAAACGGGCCTCTCGGCAGATTTTCTGGAATCCACTTTAGGAACCTCCTCAACCTTCATCTCGATCTTGCCACCGAGTTCTTAAACAAACAGTGACTTGTTGCATCCAATAGGACCTTCGTCGGTTAAGTACCAAATCGAGAATTCCGAATAGTCTCTTGGATGGAACCCGTAAAGAGTCATGAGACTCAAACCCATTTCGAATCACACACACCGCCCGCATCGAATTCCCGCGATCGCGACAAGGCCCGAATTCGCTCTTTGGCACTTTTCGCCGTTGCCGCGCTTCTGCTCGGAAGCCTCGTCTGGACAGGTTTGGAGTGGCACGAACGAGGTTCACATCTCCAAGCCACGGTGTCTCTTTCAAGAGAAACCGCTTGGAGTTTTGAAACAGCCTCGCACGCGTCTTCTCGAGCGTTCGTCCGTATTCAAGAGACGTCTTTTTGGTCGTCAAGAACTCACGGCCTTTTGACGTCACCCTCTTATCTCGCATCGCAAAACGCACCTGTCTTCGTTCGAAACGAAAACAAACTACGCCCTTCGCAAACCGTCACTCTCGCTCCACACTCGACCGCTTTCTTTTCTGAAACAGCCGTACACGTGACATCTGGAATCGCGCAGATCAAGACAGCCGCGAATGAGACCCGAGTCTTGTCGCCCCACGGGACCTTTCCCGCCATGAGGCCAGAGGTCGGAACAATTCACGATCTTCAAAACTCCAAACATCTCGTGTTCTCACTTTCACAGCTAACCAGTGGCGCACCGACAGACCAAGCCGTCATCGAGTTCGCGCGTGATCCCGAGTTCCACTCCGTTCTCTTTTCGGTGCCCGCAGAAATGAACACCGAGGTGGACTTCGGCGATCGCAGCCCCGGCGCATGGTTTGCCCGCATCGTCGATCAGCCGACAAGCGAGCCTAAAGTGATCGGCATGACATCGTTTAACATCGTCGAATCATTGGCTCCCGACCAATTGCGACGTCTCGGACGCCGTTGGTTCACATGGCGAGATCGCGGCCTCGCATCGGAATACCGCATTGAATTTCTCGTTCAAGACCAGGTCGCGCATAGCTGGCAACAGCGCGGTCGTGAGCTCGATCTTTCGAAAGTCCAACCGCAAATTCCGGCCGGGCGCCATCTGGTTCGCGTCGTCGCCATCGCCGCGGACAACACCGAAACAGCGAGCCGTCCGTTTTCGCTTGATATCCAAGAAAAATCCGAAATGTTCCAGACGGAACTCCACCTCGCCGATCCGGAGCTGAAAATGCTCGCTCGCGGTTGGCGCGTACTCTTGAATCAAGGTGAGGCGCGACGCATACGTGAGGGTTACGTGATTCTGCGCGAGTCAGAGCTTCGAGGCATCAAAGTCGACTCGGCCCTCCAATCGCAAGACGTCCTACGCTCTCTAATTTTTGAAGTTTCACGCGACGAAAGTTTCTCGAACCCGGAACGCGTGCGACCAGACATCCATGGTGAGCTTCTTCCCCCCGCTCTGCCACTCGGCACGCTTCACGTTCGTCTTCGTCGCCTTGATCAAAGCGGAGAGTTTGGCGCCTTTGGACCAAGCTCCCGTCTCACGACATGGCTTCCCGCTCCCGAAACCGCTGCGCCCCTTGCGACGCAGATTCGACACGAGGGTCGCCGCTTTAAAGGCGCGGAGCTTCATTGGAAACAAGAAGCCAAAGTCGCAGGTTACGAACTGCGCTTGAGCCCAACCCGTGAGTTCAAAGAAGAAACAACGAAAGTGATTCGAACACGCTCCAGCAAACGTAAAGTCGCGTCGCGCGTGTCGGATCGTTTTTTTTGGACGGTGACGGCCATCAACGAGCAAGGTCTCGCGATCTCGCTGACATCCCCCATTCAAGAAGTTTCAAATCTTCACCCCGTTCAACCGAAAGTCGCCGTCCCTCTTGCACAAACAGACCCGTCTGAGACCCGAAAACCGGCGGCACTTCCGCCGATTCCCATGCTTCAAAGCCCCGACGAAGACGCCGTTATCGTCGGAGGAGCCACGGCGACCAAGTATGGAAAGCTACTTTGGGATTTCAAAGGATCAAAGGCCGACGGCTCAAATGCCAAGCGAACTTCGTTTGAAATCGAAATCGCGACGGATGGAGATTTCGTAAATATCATCGAGCGTGCGACGACCAAGAAACCAGAATACATGCTCGAAGGCGATCTGCCCGAAGGGTCTCTGTTTTGGCGCGTGCGACAAGCGACGTCGAATGACTGGTCCCGCTCACGACGCTTTGAGCTTATCTACGAATAGCCGCAGGCTTCACAACGCGACAGTGCCGTGAGTTTGAAAGAGCGCCTGACAACGACGACCGCCACCACCGCCAAAACCACGACGTAGACGTTCCAAAAACTCAGAAGCGCGCGGGAGCTCCGCCGTATAGACTTTTTGACTTTCGGTAAAAGCGTTCACGGTATTTAAGAGGTACGACCCCGGCACAAGATCCGCCAAATTCACGCCAATCGCCAGACCCTCACTCTGAAACCCGCGCCCCGAGTCGGCGACCGGAGAAAGTATCGGAATCGAAGGCGTGTACCAAGACTGCCCTTGAATGCTTCCACGCGATGTGTAGCGCGGCATATCGGGTTCATCGACGGAAAGTTTGTACCGGCGAAGCTCCATGCGAACACCGACACTGATCGCGGTTCCCTTCGACATTTTTTCTTGGCGAAATCCGCTGCGGAACACAAGCTGGCGCTTTTCACGATTGTATCCGAAGCTCAAAACAACAGGCAGGTTCTTTGTGATGTTCAAATTTCCCATTCCGATTTGCACGTCCAGTCGAAATGCGATTTGAATTCCGTATTCTTTAACATGCGAACGCATCTCGCGAGTCACTTGACGATGGTACTGATACGCCTCGATGGCCGATGTGTAAATCGCGTCGCGAACGAACTGGAAAGCGCCCACAAGCTTCGAACGCAAAGGCGTTCCGATTGCGACCTGCCGCAGTCCGTTCTGACTCAGCCATGCCGGGTCGATTTCAATCGACTGAGCTTCGCGACCGGAAACGACACTCATGCCGTCTAACTTTCCAGCCCAGAGCAAACGAAGCGTCGACTCAAGCATGACGCGCGTGTCTTCTGCGACCATCGCAAGATCGGCCTGCGAGAGGCGAAGCGACGAATCAGAAACCATCGGTATTTGTTTTTCAATGACGATGCGCTCACCATGCGGCAAACGAACCGTGTAAACCGGCTTGCCGTCTTCGAACTTCAAGGCGACGTCGAGATCCGGCAGGTCATAGGGTCGTGTCAGAATCCAGGGAGCCTCTAATGATTCGATACCGCCAGAAGGCGTTTTCGCAGATGCCGTTAACGGCATCATGAAAGGCGGCGTAAAAAGAGCGATCAAAACTACTGAAGCAAAAATTCGTTTAAAGTGACGCCCGCGTTCCATTCGAGACTCCCGCCACGCAACCACCATGGCCGCGTGAAACCCATGACGACCCAGCATCATGTTGGCGTCTTCTATTGACGCCCCTTAGGGGAGCAAACGATACAAAGCGAAGGCCAGTTCCGAAACCCAATCTATTGTTTACCGAATCAATGGCCGGAGCTTCTTTTCAAAGACCTCATTCCGAAGTGCCAGTTCTTGGCAAAGTCTCGCTTTCGAGTCACATTAAACGACCATGCATCTTGATCTTGTACCAATGGACTTAGCTCTTTTAATTGGCGGCGGCTTCATCGCCGGAGTGCTCGACGCGATCGTCGGAGGCGGCGGCCTTATAACCGTTCCCATCTTCCTTTTTATTCTCGGCCCGCAAGCAAGCGCGATAGGAACAAATAAAATCGCGGCGGTGGCGGCACAGCTCACGGCGTTTGCCATCTACTTTAAAAATCGCCAAGTCGATTTTAAGCAAGCCTATCGCATTGTGGGAACCACCTCGCTCGGTGCCGTTCTTGGCGCTCTCATCGCGCCGACCTTGCCGTCCGCCTTTTTCAAATGGTTCTTGCTGATTGTAGCGCCCATTGTCCTGACGCTCGTTTTTACCAAACGGCTTTGGAACAAAGAACGGCACCGCCCGCGAACCACCACGGGAATTGGAATTGCGGGAACCATCGGAACGTTCTTCGCGGGGCTTTACGACGGAGTCGCTGGGCCCGGCGGCGGCACGATGATGTTTCTCTCGCTCTTCGTATTAGGCGGAATGCCCGCCGCGATCGCAATGGGAACAGGAAAACTCGCAAACCTCGGTTCGGCAAGCCTAAGCCTTGCAACGTTCAGCGTACAAGGGCATGTCCATTGGTTTCTTGGAACACTCGTCGCGATACCCATCGCGTTTGGCGCATGGATCGGCGCCCGCTACAGCGCCCGCATGGCCAATGACGGCAAAGCCCAAGCTCTCGCTCGAACGGCCTTAGTGATCGTCTCAGCACTTCTCATCGCGCGTTGGTATCTTACGATCTGAAATCAACGCGCCTTCCTTTGGTTCAACCCTACTCAATAGTGCCAGGCGGCGGAACCGGCGAAGCCGTTGGCGGCGCTTGGATCACTCCTTGATCGACGGGCGCTTGCGATGGCTCGAGCGGGACTCCGTCAAAAGCGTTGGCCGTAATCCCAAGCTCACGCGCGGCTTCGGATCCGCAATCAGCCATCGTCAAAAGACGAGCGTTGAAGTACGTCCCCGCGCGCTTTAAGTTCCAAGGTGGATAAGGGTAATATTTCGCCTTCACGCATAAGCCCGACTTCGCAATCGCCCACTGCCCGTCTTCACTAATAGCCGTAATCATCTCGCCATTTGGTTGACGGATGGACACAGAGAATAAGTGCAGCTGACTCTCGGTCAACGAGCGCGCCCCGCCGATCATCGCCGTCACACCTGTAACACGTGCGACATTGTCGATACGGCCTACGACCGTACGCGAGAAAATATAGCTGTAGTATGTGACAAGAATAAAACCGACCCCGACAAGGACCAGCAACACGAATAGACGCTTAAGAAGTTTATGAACCGTATTCATCTTCGAATCTTCCCTGGAAAAAGGGCGATTCGCAACCGTCATCCCTGGGCCAGCGCGGTATCGGTTCTCTTTACGAATGGTTCGTGTTCGAGCACTGCTCAGTATCGCAGCAAGATGACAGCGCACGGTTCAGAAGGTGGGCCCGAATCAAGCAAACCCCGCCAAGGGCCGTAAGACCTAACTCAAGACTCAGTTCTGTCCAGCCATGGCTACCACCCTGGCTATGAGCGAGAAACTCCGGTCCCCAAACTCCCAACACAAGAAACAGCATTCCGGCGCTCGCCCAATACCAAACCCGTGCGTCCCGATGCCGTCGCCAACCTGGGATAAACGCCAAGAGCGCGACAATCGGAACCAAGACCAAGAAAACCTGGTGGAATCCACGGTGCCAGATGCCCATGGCCACCCCTACCGGAAGCAGGCCGACAAGCAATGGCGTGAGCAGACAATGCAACAAACAAAGAACCGAAAGGGCGATACCAAGACGGTCCCTCCACGAGCGCGAATCCGACTCGGAGCGATGCGGTTTGGTAAGCGAATCTGTTGCCACTGGGGATCCCTTCGGTAGCTCACTTATCTCTCGATCCCCTATCAAAGGCAAGGAGATGGCAAGCGAACAGACCACAATTGCAAGCTAATCGCAACAGTGAAACCTTGGCAAACATACAGGGGACCTCGTTTCTCGCTTCCCTTCTGATCGATTTTGAACTGCAATTGAGAGGAAGGACTTACACAAATGACCAGACATCTTTCTTCGCAATTGCTCGTCTTCGCTCTGACTTTGCTTGCATCAGCCCCATCTCTCGCGACGTCTCCGGCTGCCACTCCCGCGCAACAGGATTCCTCGAGTGAGGCGAGCTCGGATCGTTCGAACTGTTTATCGTTAAAGAAACACACCGTTCGTCCCGCGCAGCTGCGTGACCTCGAGCCCTTCTGCGACCGCGAGGCAAAATTACCCAAGTGCGTGAGCAGTGAGGGCCGTCCGATTATTCATTACGATAAAGAGTCCAACGACAAACGTGGAAAGCGCATTCTCGCCC
>JAVFAU010000024.1:0-11394 GCA_034002335.1 Bdellovibrionales bacterium
TGTCACCGCGCTCGCTTGTCGCGACGATGGTCTTTATCGCAGCTGGCGTCGCGTCGGTTGCTCTCTTTAGAGGGTTGGGAGTTTTGCCATGAAAACGGGAATCATCGCACTTGTTGTCGGATTCGTTTTCGCTCTTGGATTGGGGATTTCCGGAATGACTCAACCTCAAAAGGTGATTGGGTTTCTTGATGTCTTCGGCGCTTGGGATCCATCGCTTGTCTTTGTCATGATCGGCGCGATTGCGGTTCACTTTGTGACCTATCGCCTGATTCGTCGTCGGAGCTCACCTTTGCTCTCGCCTCAATGGCATGTGCCGACAAAGCGTGAGGTAACGCCTGCGCTCGTCATTGGCTCAGTTCTCTTTGGTGTGGGATGGGGGCTTGGCGGCTTTTGCCCCGGGCCTGCGATTGTGTCGCTTGCTGGTGTTTCGGAGTTTGCGTCAGGGTTGGGATCGGGGTTTGGATTACAGGCGCGACCCGTGGTTTTTGTCGTGAGTATGGTGGCCGGCATGGTGCTCTTTGGGCTTGTCGATAAAAAACTCAACGTGCGGAAGTGAGACGAGCATGGAGATTCTCGGGTATTTCGCCGCTATTTTAATGGGATTGTCGCTTGGAATGATCGGCGGTGGCGGGTCGATTCTGACGGTCCCGATTTTGGTCTATTTGTTTGCGGTGAATCCCGTTCTTGCGACGGCGTACTCACTTTTCATCGTCGGTTTGACGTCGCTTGTGGGCGGAGCCGTGGCGCTTAAGAGAGGAGACGTTGATCTTAAAACTGGTTTTGTCTTCGCGCTTCCGAGTTTTGTCGGCGTTTATGTGACCAGAGCGTTCGTGGTGCCGGCTCTGCCTGAAACGATTTTTCAGATAGGTGAGAAGTCGCTGACGAAACCGCTTTTGATTATGATCGTGTTCGCGATCTTAATGGTCTTAGCTTCGCTTTCGATGATTCGAAGTAAAAAGAAAGGGCCGGAAGCTTCCGAGGGTGCTGGCTCGGGTGGAGGCGCCGGTCAAGCGCGCCGGGCTTGGCTTACGATGTCGATTGTCGCGCTCGAAGGGCTGGTCGTCGGCGGTGTTACGGGGTTTGTCGGCGCAGGCGGTGGGTTTTTAATCATCCCGGCCCTTGTTGTTTTGATCGGGCTTCCTATGAAAGTCGCCGTCGGCACATCGCTTTTCATCATCGCGTCCAAGTCGCTCATTGGATTTGTAGGGGATTTGCAGAACCAACCGCATATCGATTGGGCGCTTTTGATAGCGCTCTCCGTGATTGCGGTATTTGGGTTGTTTCTTGGTATGACGCTTTCAAAGAAAGTATCGGATCAGGCTCTGAAAAAAGGGTTCGGATATTTTGTTCTCATCATGGGAACGCTGATTTTGATCGATCAAATCGTGAAGCTCTAAATATGTTTGTTTGAGGAGGGGTGACATGTCGAAGACAGCGTACAAGATCGTGATTTTAGGGGGAGGATCAGGTGGAGTGTCGTTGGCCGCCCGCTTGAAAAAGCACCTCGCGTCAGGTGAGATCGCGATTGTCGAACCTTCGAATCAGCATTTTTATCAGCCAATGTGGACGCTTGTGGGGGCGGGTCTTGCCGACAAAGAATCGACGGCTCGTTCGCAAAAAGACGTGATGCCGGCGGGTGTCGATTGGATTCAGGACCGTGTCGCCTTGGTGCAGCCGGAGAAAAACACCGTGAGACTCGCAAATGGTCAAGAGATCGCTTATGAGTATCTTGTTGTCGCAACGGGCCTGCAGCTTGATTGGGGAAAAATCGAAGGGCTCGAAGGACACCTTGGGAAAAACGGAATCTGTAGCATCTATCAGTTCGACCAAGTGGACGCGGCCGCGCGCATGATCAATGAGTTTCAGGGTGGAACGGCTTTGTTCGTGATGCCGCCCGTGCCGATCAAGTGTGCGGGAGCGCCGCAAAAGATCATGTATTTGGCGGAGCATATTTTTCGAAACAACGGTGTTCGAGAGAAGTCGAACATTCAGTTTGCGACGGCGGGGGCCGCGATGTTCGGCATCCCTTTGTTTTCGGAAGCGCTTGCGGAAATCGTCGAAGAGCGCGGAATCGAACCAAAATTCAAACATCGCTTGGTCGCGGTGAATGCGAGTAAAAAAGAGGCGACCTTCGAAGTGACAAAAGATGACGGTCAAGTGGAGCGTCAGACGTTGAAGTTCGACCTTCTTCATGTCGTTCCGACGATGTCCGCGCATGCGTACGTGGCCGAGTCGGGACTAGCGGTTGAGTCGGGTGATCAAAAAGGGTGGCTCGCTGTCGATAAACATACGTTGCGGCATTTGAAATACGGAAATATTTTTGGAATAGGTGATGTCACGGGCGTTCCGAACTCGAAGACGGGAGCCGCGATACGTTCGCAGGCGCCGATCGTGGCTGAGAATATTTTGGCCGTGATGGGTGGGAGTGAGCCATCAGGCAAATACGACGGCTATTCCTCTTGTCCTCTGATTACGGAGATCGGCAAAGTCATGTTGGCCGAGTTCGGTTATGACGGCAAACTTCTGCCGACATTCCCTTTGAACCCTGCGGTTTCACGGCGGACGATGTGGGTTCTTAAGCGTCATATTCTACCGACGCTTTACTGGCAAGGCATGCTCAAGGGGCGTGCTTAACGGTACTCGAGTTTAAAGCGAGCGGGTGTTGATTCGATAAAAAGAGAGGACTCCTCGTTTTGAAACTGAAAGACTTCGTCGTTTGTCGGGTGGAGCATTTCGAAAATGCGAAGTGCTTCGGCTCCGATCAGCTCGTATGAAACCCGGTCCGGGTTTGTTCCGATTCTTGAGAAGGCGCTTTTTTGTATCATGAACGTGCATTGATACCCGGAGGTGCCGCGATCGCCGCATACCCAGTTCATTGACTTCTGAGACTCGGCGATGAATTTGCCCGGGCCGAGATAGCTTTCTTGCGCTTGAACGTTCATGGCCATGAAAAGGGTCTGGGCGTCTCGGTCGGAGCCGTGCGTGTATCCCTTGTGAACGGTAATAACGGCTTGGTTGCCGAGCGGCATAATGCGAATCAAGGTTTCGCCGAGCGCGGGTCGGGGAGAAAAGATCAGGCTCGAGGCGATGATTGAAAGAGCTATCGAAAGAATACGCGTGAGTTTCAGGACGTAAGCTTTATTCATGAGCCCATCGTCTCGAAGCAGGGGCTTGTCGTCCAGTGCGCACATGCGGTGGAGCATGTGTGCACTGGACCAACGTCTTTGCGCAAGGCTTCAGGAGCGGTTGAGAGAGTTGATTTGGGCGTTGAGTGTCCAAAGGTCATAGAGCCAGCCAAGTGTCAGGAGTCCGCCCGTTAAGAGGTAGATGATGCCGCTCACCCATTTTCCCATATAGAAACGGTGGATTCCGAAAATGCCGAGAAACGTAAGAAGAGCCCATGCAATCGTGTAGTTATAGTCGCCGTCTCTGTAGCGACGATCCGCATCGCGGTCCATTCCGGGTATCAAAAAGAGATCGATGAACCAGCCGATGCCGAGGAGACCGAGCGTGCAGAAGTAGAGCGTGCCCGAGATAGGTTTACCGTAGTAAAAACGGTGGGCTCCCATAAAGCCAAACAGCCAGAAAAGATAGCCGACGGGAATACTGTGGGAATCATTCGTGGAGCGATTCGTTGCCTGAGATGGAGAGGAAGACATTTTTCGAATCCTTTCTTTTCTCGCCTTAAGAGGGCGTCGTTCTGGGCCGATATGAGTTCGTGGAATTCTTAGCAATGCTTCTTTTGATACCTCTTGTTTGGTCCTCTGGTGAAGTGGAACCTACAAAAAATCAAACTTTAGCCGTTCAGCAAGCGCCTCGACTGGATTATCGCGACGGAGCGGTCGTCATCCAGCCCCCATTGGATGCAAAATACGAAATGCGAGTCGTGGAGCAGAAGGAGCGCTTGGGGCGTTCGCCGGCTTCGTCAAATACTGGCGCGCGTCGCATCGACGTGATCGTATCGGCACCTTGAGAGATCATCTATGCGCTTAGTCGGGGTGTTTATCACGCTTCTTCTGTTCGTAACCGCGGTTCCAGTGGAGGCCGCGGCGGAGTCTGAGGAAGCTTTCTATATCGAGCCAATGGAATTTCGTTTTTCCCCCGGCGAGTCTCGTCAGGCTCAAGTCTTCAGAGTTCACAATCGAAACGAACAGCCTGCGAAGGTTCGGGTTGAGATCTTTCTTCGAAGTGAGGACATGCATAAAGGGGAACGACGTGCGCTTTCAAGCGACATTCGGCCCGACACACGTCACTTTCTTCTTCCTGCGGGCGAGTCCCGCGACGTGAGTTTGACTTATCATGGATCAAGGCATCTTAAGAGTGAGCGGGCGTATCGCGTGGTTGTGACTCAAGAGGGAGTCGCACCGGAAACCTCGCTTGATATGAGATTTGTTTATGTCGCGTCCGCGTATGTGACGCCTCGTGGAGCGGAATCCAAGGTAAGGGTCGTGGCGATCGAACGTGAGTCGGCGGAGCGTGTTAAAGTGCGGCTGTTCAATTCAGGCACGGCTCATAAGAAACTGCATGAGGTAAAAGCCGAGCTTGAAGAAACGCACGACGGGCGAGTGCGCACGCTTTTACTGGGCGATGAGAATCTTAGACGGTTGGCGCGCGAGAATGTTCTTGCGGGTAGCTATCTTACATTGGATCTCGATATCGAAACCAAAGCCGGAGCCGAGCTGCGGTTTCGGCTCGCGCCCTAGCTTAGAAGTCTCGCGGCGATCGCGGGAATATATGTTTGAATCGATGGAAGATCGGTGTAGCCGTAATAGAGGCGAAGCAGGGCCTCTTCCGCAAATTGCGACATTCCCTTGTCTCGAGCGATCTTCGCCAACTGTGATTTAGATTCACGGTTGTTGATGGCGTCCGAGACTTCGGAATCGACGACGAATAATTCAAAGAGCGGTACGCGTCCGGAGTAGCCACCGATACATTCGCCGCAGCCTTCGCCGGCTTCGTAAAAAACAGTGTCGGGCGGAATTTCAAGCACGTCGTTGAGCATGGCGAGCGTGGTCGCATCGTATTCGATGGGTTGTTTGCAAGCGGCGCAAAGTGAGGGAATGAGCCGTTGGCCAAGGGAGCAGATGAGCGTCGTGGCGATATTGTTCGGATGAATGTCCAAGGCCTCGAGGCGCGAAATAACTCCGACCGCATCGCGCGAATGAAGCGTCGTCACGACAAGATGCCCCGTTTGCGCAAGTTGCATGGCGGTGAGTGCGGACTCCTGATCGCGAATCTCACCTAAGAAAATGACGTCCGCATCTTGTCGCATGAAGGCCCGGCTCAGGGCCGCGAAGCCCGCTTTGGCGGAGACCTGCGTGTGATTGACGAACGGCAGGCGAGATTCAACCGGGTCCTCGGCCGTGATGATTTTTCTTTCTGGCGATGCGAGCGTGTTGATGATGGCGTAGATCGTCGTTGTTTTTCCGGACCCCGCGGGACCGTTTAGTATGATGAGCCCCGATTTTTGCTGCACGACGGACTTGAGTCGCGCTCGCATGTCTTCTGTCATTTGCAGTTGGTTGATCGTGAGGTTGTGATTGCCGCTTCGTTGGATACGAATGACGACCTCTTCAGCGCCTTGGCTTGGGATCGTGGAAATTCGAAGTACGACTTTTTGCCCTTGGCCGGTATCGACGGTTAGCTGTCCATCTTGTGGGACGCTCGTGTCGGAGTTCGGCATTTCCGCGAGCACCTTGAGTCGTGAGACCGCTTCGGCGTATGTCGATGTGAGAAAGCTAGATCGCATGATCTGAAGTTTTCCGTGGACGCGATAGCGTAAAAGATGGCGTTCTGGATATTCCGCCGTGGGGACATTGAGCGAAAGGTGGATGTCGCTCGCTTTTAGTTTGATGGCTTGGGAGATGACGTAGTCGACGACTTCAATGGCATTCGATGGCCGACCAGCTGGAGGCCTTAAAGTGTGCACTTTATCCATGACCTATGTCCCCTTGAATGATTTAAAATTCTAACGGGGTTCACGTAGACAGTGAAGAGAAATGGGGCAGGTCTAGTAAGGGGTGCTGCGCACCCCTTACTTGGAGCGAGATAATCACTTTGCCGTGGCTGGCTGTGAGCCTTGAATGTCAAAACTGAATCTGTAGAGAACTTTCGACGAGTTCCCAATGGCAGCGCCCTCGATCTTCAGAGGATTTCTTGCCGCCGAAAGATCGAAGATTTTGAAGTTTTGCTTGAGATCGACGCCCATCACGTGGCGTTTGTTCGGATGTCTTTCCCAGAAAGAGGGGTACATGCGCGCGTGAATGGCGCTCGACGTGAATTCGTAGGTTTCGTATCCAAGGATATCTTTTTCGATTTTCATGACTTCGCTTAAGTGCCGGTCGCCCGACATGAAAAGCATCGTGCGGCCTGTTTTCTTAAGTTCGCCCATGAAACGCTTGAAACTCGCGGGATGAGTTCCTTCGTACGATTCAAACCGATGATAAGCCCCAAACCATTGGTCGCCCGCGATCAGCCATGCGGGGTTATGGGTTTGCTTTAAATTGCGAATGATCCATTTTTCTTGTTCGCTGCCGAAATGTGATTCCGGCTTTGCGTCCTTGGCTGTGCGGAAGTAGCGATTATCGAGAAGTAAGAAGCGATAGCCGAAGGCATCGAATCGAGAACTGGTGCCTGGGCCGGCTTGAAGCTCGGGTATGTCAGCTCCGGTGGTCGAAGCCGGGGACTGGGGAAAGTACGAGAGAAAAACTCTCTTTGCTTCGTCTTTGTACGGATGGTCGACGCCTCCGTCTTGAACTCCGAAGTCGTGATCATCCCAGATGGCTAAAGTCGGAATCAGGTGCCGTGCGCGGAAATACTCGAGCGCTTCGAAAGTTTCTGCGTAGCGTCCCCATAGAACGGACTCTCCCGCGGGGCCAACATATTTTCCGTCGACAACATCCGCGTACGAGTTGTCACCCAAAAGGAGCATGAGATCGGGTTTCGCATCGATGACGGATTTCCAGATGTCCGCGCTCTTTTCGAGAAAGTAATCGCTCATGCAGCTGCCCGCCGCGATTCGAGCCGCGCGCGGTTTTAAATCAAGAGCGGAGAAAGATCTTTGGTCGAGGGGTTTTCCCGCAGCGTCGCGAACGTGCAACGTGTAGGTTTGATTGGGCGTGAGACCGTCGATATAGATGTGATGAATCACGACATCGGAGTGATTTGATACATTCGAGATCACATTTTTAGGGGCAAGCTGTTCCGCGTTGCCGGCTTGATATGAAAAGGCCAGGCCCGAAAGCGAACCCGCTTTGCGTCCGAGCACGCTAATGCGCGTGGCTGTCGCGTTCGTCGGACCTTGGAAGATCGCAAGGCCTTTGTGCTTTTTAGTGATGCGCTGTGGGGCTTTAGGGCCGGTGGCGCAACTACCGAGCAGAAGAACTGAAAGCGACGTGATGAGAACGAAGGAGGAACGGAGAAATTGACGACGGGAAATAAAACTCATGAAGCCATCCTAAATGCGAAATCCTGCGAAGAGTTGAACCATGAAATTGCGTTTAGCCAGTTCTGTTTCTGGCGTAAAATTCGAAGTTTGATCGATCGAAATGAGAAGGCCTCCAAGCAGCAATTCGCCGTTTGAGCCGATGCCGAAGTCGAACTTGCCCATGCCGGCAAGCTCGTTGGTTTCAAAGCTACGTTGCTCGTCGCGGGAACGGCCGACTTGAAACCCTAAGCCGATAAGAAGCTGCGTGAAGACGTAGCCGGTTTCGCCGAAGCGCCACATGTGGCCGTAGCCGCCGCCAGCCGTTGCTGAAAAGAAACGACCATCGTTGACCGCCGCCTCGGAGCCGAAATGAGGATGCAGTTCGGTTGGAATCAGATCTTCGCTGCCGTTGTCGAACGTCGTGTCGATGACGTGCGCCGCTCCCAAAAAACTTCCACCCGAAGCCAGTTGCCGTTCGCTATGATCAAGTGCGGCGGCAAGGCTGTAGCGGTTTGGTTGAAGAACGAAAACCACCGATGCGTATTTGCTTTCGAGTGAAAGATCCGGACGTTTGAGGTAGCCGCTCGTGCCGGGGCTGAACTCTTGCGTATTGTCGGCGTAGAAACCTTTTAGTTTTTGATAGCCGACCTCAACGGATATGCTTCGCCACGGAAGGCGTACGCGAATGTCCGTGTAATCAGACTTTCCCATGGCGGTTTCGTCTTGCCGGCTCATTCCGCTTTTTGCCGAGGCCGCGACGCCAATGAGACCGGCGTAGCTCAAGCTAATGCCGGTCTGTGTGCGGTAATTTGGCGACCATGAGACGAGTTTTTCTTCATTCGTGCGACTCATGAGTTCCAAGTTGAGGCCAGGGATGTCGATGAATGGTTTCACGAGAATTTTGCGAGCGGGCTCGGAGAAAGGCGCGGCCACCGCCGGTTCCTCCGCCTGAAGAGGGATACAGGCTGCGAAAACCCCGAGGAGAGTGGCTCCTCGGAATCCGAGCAGGAGTGTTCGTAGCGATGATCTCGACAACGTCTAGGCTCCTTCGTGCGGGCGTCGCATTTCCCATAGGAAATGTGAAATATAGGGCCGTCGGTTCTCTCCCGTCGAAACCATGAGAAGTTTCGTGATTTTGAGATCGTAAGGATCCGTGAAGAGAAGAATAAGCTGTTCTTGGATGAAATTCGTATCGAGCGTCACATAATTGTCCGTACCGATACCGAGTTCGAGGTTCTTTTTCTCCCACCACGAGAACGGGTGGTCCTTGTAGTCTTCAAACAACGCGGAGAGCTTGTTGTTGGAAGACGGTAGCGATACGAGCGAAACGCCTTTGTCGATCATCCTGTTGAGAACGTCGTGCTGATAGAGTTCGACCTCGCGCGCGGTGTGGAACTTCGCTTTGGTGAAAAGAAGAACTTCGTCGTCGTTGAGCGGGGTGCCCGCGATGAGTTTGTCACGTACGAAGAGGGAGTGGTCTTGCCAGTCCATTTCGCTGACTTCGTTGAATTCAAGAGTCCCGGGGCGAACGGCTTCGCCGCGTTTGTTCCATTTGCACACGCGTTGGTACAAGGAGTGAAAGTAGAAGTTCGGATTGATGCCGAGAGAAAGACCGTGTTCGAGCGTATCGATGCGCCAGATGTTCATGGCGTTGTCGACGGCCTGAATTCCTTTGCGAAGGGTTTTCCAAACTTCGCCGTGGTGGCTTCGGATTTTGAAGCCCCGGTACTGCAGTTTGCGAAACCCTAGCTTCATGTCGAGAAAGTGGCTTTTGCGATAAAGCTCAGACTCGTTGCCGACGGTGTCGACCTCGTTCATGTGGGGCGTAAGGAACGGGTACTTGTCCAGCAGGGCCAAGATTTCCCGAACTTGATGCAGAAAGTGCTCTTGCTTAGAAGGGAATCGCTTTTCGTCGAAGAACGAGGCCTCTTTGCGAAACGAAGGTGAGAGTGTGAAGTTCCACTGCGGAAATTCGCTTTTAAACTTCATGAACCCTTCAAACAAGCCGAGAACGACGTCTTCTTCGGTGACTTCCTCGGATCCCGGAACCTTTTCTGACTCATCTGAAGTCGCGCGTGAAAGCGAGAACTTAAGGCGAATGAACCCGACGTTGTAGAGACCGTAGAGAGTCTTCGCCATGTGATAAGCCGCGTCCGCGTGCGCCGCGCGGTCGACCAAGAGAAGCTTCGGGAGCATGAGAATGCTCAAGTAGCGGCTGAAGCGCTCGTTGTCTTTGATTTTGAGGAGGTGCTCGACGTCTTCGATCGAAGAGATGGGAAGGGCGCTCGGGCCGTAGATGTCGGTGATTTTCTTTTCATAAATTTCGCGATTCGGACCTTCGAGCAGGGTCTTTAAGCGCGGGTAAACGAAGTCCGCCGAAAGGGCGCCCGTCAGATGCGTGTGCTCATCGCGATAGGGAAGCGGGAAGCGACGGAAAAACTCAAACAGAGCCGAGGCCGCGACGTGATTGAGCAGGGTTTCGATACCGATCTGATCGGTTTGAAAGGCCGCGATGAGACCGCGGAATTCGTTGATGATTTTTCCGAGAGAGGGATCTTTTCGAATTCGTTCGGAGTTCATCATCAGTTCGAGCGTGTCGTCGAGAGTGATGCCGTTTGTTTCTGAGATGATTTCGATGAAGGCTTGAGTCAGCTCTTCTACTTTTGTATTGGGGTGTTGCATGCCCTAGCATGCCATTGGACGGGGAGACCTTCAAGAGTGGAAAAAAGAAAGCCCCGTTTGAGCGGGGCTTCGAGGCTTGTTTAGAAGGGGCCGTCGTTCGGCTCGGCGCAGAACGGATGCGTTGTTTTGCCCTGGACGACTTTGCCGGAGCTGAAGTCGTAATGGAACTTGTGGTCCCAAGTCGTGCACCAGATAGCTTTTGATTTATCGAGGTTTGAGCCCTCGGAATCCGTGGCTGTCGGCAGATCGCTGACTTTGAAAATGCATGTTTCTAGGTCGAGCGAGGAGTTGCCGGCGTGCGGGTTTTTATAGCCATCAAGAAGCCCTGAGTTGCCAAGAAGCTCGGCCGTGAAAACGGTTCCGTGTGACGGAGGGCCAAAAAAGTACCACCCGGCATTGTCCGCGTTGTAGTTGCTCGCATTTTTGTTCCAGCGATAAAGGTCAAAACGACCGTAACCTTCAAAAGAGGTCGCGATCGGATCGGCATGGCTTGAATCGACGACCCAGTCATCGTGGCGCAGGAGAACGTGTTTGCCGAAGTGCTTGTGCACGTAGTTGAAGCGGTTTTTTACCGATCCGTCGGCTTGGAGTTCGGATTGAAACATGCAGCCTTTTACGAACTGTACAACGCCGTAGCGAGGAATGCTCGAAGCCTTGTCGAAGTTAAGAATCAGCTGGTGGCTTGTCATGTACGAAGCGAAATCAGAATGCTCGTCGGGAAGAAGAACTTTGATTTTGCGTTCGATCATGCGCGCGCCCTTGAGGTCGCACAAATCGTGTTTTCTGCAATCTGAGATCTTAGGCATCGTGCGCGTGCGTTTTGAAAGCTCTTTGATGGAGCCTGTCGTTTGAGCATTGGCCGAAAAGGCTTGGAGCAGGAGGAGCGCAGGAATTACCGCAAGTGAAGCAAAAGCTGTATGATTCATTGGTATCCTCTTTTTGGGTGTAAGAATATCGGAACAAGGCAGAGGATATGTTGTCGACTTACAAAAGAGGCGGTCCGGGCTTAAGTCTCGGTTAGTTTTTAGAGGTTAACTTCAGCTCGCGTAGGTTGGGTTCTGCGTGCTCCCACCAACCCGTTGTTCCAGAGATCTGGTTTAAGAGCCAGACTGGGGCGGAGCCGTCTTGATGGAAGCGAAACGTGATGGAATTCGTCGGTGTTTCTTGAATATGAACGCCGATCGGCTGCACCGCGCTCAGGCTTGGATTCTTGAGCATCGCGGCTTCGTGCATGGATTTAAGCTTAAGGGCAATGAGGCCTGCGATCATTTCAGTCGTCGGATCGG
>JAVFAU010000025.1:0-11181 GCA_034002335.1 Bdellovibrionales bacterium
CAAACTCGTCATCCATGACAAAGTCCCAGGATTGAAAGCTGCCATCTTTTCGAACGGTCAATTTTTTCCGTCGTACTCAAAAGATGAACGCGAACCATGAAGATCCATTCCAAACGCGCTTGTCGATGGTGATAATATCGAGAGCAACAACAAGAGAGCTACAGATCGAATTTTCATTTTCACCTCGTCTCTAGGATAACTTTGGAAAACATTCGCTCTCTACTCCATTTCTCTTTGTTGGACATAGGGCCGGCTTTGGGACGGAGACTGCTTCATCGCCCGTCCCCTGTCTTGCCGCCCTAAGCAGTCGTTGTTGCTTCGAAGGGGTTTACCGCCTGTTGTCCCAGGTAACGCTAAACGCCGGTTGATTCTGAGATTGGCAGTTAATTGCAAACACGCCTGGTGTTCCTTGGGCCTTTTGGCTGACGACTAGCGCGTAGGATTCAGGGGCATTGGTATTAAGAGCCTGTCGCTGTTTGCAGTGTTTTTTGAGTTCGGCGTTTAGCTCGTGAGTTTTTACGGTCATTCGGCTGTCACGGAAGATGTGATAAAACTCGTTCCCCAATTCATAGGATGCGCGAAGTGGAGCTATGGCCTGCTTCGGATCAAGAAGCGACCAGGCTTCGTCACTATACGCATGCTGGTCGTAAAGCTGTGGAAGATCGGTAAAGCGGAAATCTCCCAGAGTTATGGCTCGTCTGCTGGCTTTTTCAAAGTGTTTGATAAGCAGTATGAAAGCATTTTCGTTGTGCGCCCATCGGCTTCTAAAGTACTCGACGCTATGTAAGCGAAGATTTGTTGATCCATTTTGATCAAGATTGAACGAAGACTTTCTATAAAACGTGGGTAGTTAAATGACAGTCCCGATGGATCGCGCATATTTTCGAACAACAGTTCGTCGAGCTCAAGAGTCTCGGTAAGTGAGGCGCCGGCTCGAATGCTGACTTCATGAATGAGGATCATTGCTTGCCGGCGCTCCGAAAGCATAAAAAATTGCGGCAATAGAAATGTCGTCGCGTTTTCTACCATGGAATAAGGTGGAATCGCTAAGCTCCTTCTTGTGACTTCTGAATACGCGAAAATTTCGAGTTCTCCGTTGTATGCGGGCGATGTCTTGCCTGGTTGTGCTGCAATTACTTTTTCGTAGTCGCCGCGGAGGGTGTTCATGGTTTCAGGCGCAAGGCTATCGACGACTTGAAAGACCTTAGGATTTACCACAGAAGAGCGGAGGACGACTTCTGCGCCAAAAGGCAGCGTGTCTGTGATGGTTTTTAGCTCTTTGTATAAAGAAGCTGACATGATCCATGTCGAATTTGAAGAGGGGTTCGATGAAACACGAACACCGGATTCAGCGAGGGTTTTACAGACGCGCACGCCGTCGCTTGAGGGTTTGCAAAGGCCGCCGCCACCGTTGCCTGCCTTGTCTCCATTGTTTTAAAGAGTTTCATTTTGTCTCCTTGTTTTTAATTTTCGTTAAAGGGAAAAGCTGAATCGCGAGTCGGTAGACTTCGTTCGGATTCGCATCAGTTTCGAGTGCGTCCGAGAGTTCGTCTTGAAATTTTCGAATCATAGTTTTGGCGAGAGTCATTTGTTTCGTATCCATCGGAAGCGTGAGCCATGTGAAATCGCGTGCATCGATACTATCGTTTTCGAGTGAGGCTTGAGCGAGGTCGAGCGTCTGGGCGTGGGATTTGCGCAGCGAGAGGTTCACGATGTCTTCGGTTGTACGGTATTTCGTAGTGCTTCGTTTGTAGTGACCATTTTTCTTTTCGAGCATGCCGAGACGCAAAAGCAGAGCTACGGTTTCGTCGACTTGTTTCTCCGTGAGGCCAAGTCGCGTGGCGATCCAGCTGTGTGCGCTTTCAAAGTCGCGTGTTTTCGTAAGGCTTAAAATCGCAAAAGCACGCCAGTCGCTGATCGCGTGATACTGGTCAATAGAAAGCTGAGTGTACGGATCATGGCGAGCCGCCGTTGTTTTGCGTCGCGGTCGAGGAGCGGCGTCGGCAAGAGCTTCGGAGCGCTCCTGCGGATCAAATTGGAGTCTTTCGCTGATTTGCAGGGCGAGCTTTTGTGAGACGGCGCGTTTGCCTTGCATAATGAGGCTCATGGTCGCGGGGCTCACGCCCGCACGAGTTGCGAAGGCGCGCATGGAGTAGCTCGGGTAGCGAATTCTCAGCGATTCGAGTCTGTTTTTCAGGACCGCCTGAAGTGATACTTGTTCTTTCATAGCGAGCGGGAACATAAAGCTCCTTTTGGAAAAGACATAGAGCTTTAGAAACAAAGTGTTTCCAAAAAGCCGTAACGGCTAGAAAGTTCAGGGAGCCGGGTAAAACCGCACCGGTTCTGCCGTGATGAAGCTCACGGGTTTCGAGTGAGTTTGCGGCAAGCGTGAATGATTTCCCAGTAGGGAACCTGTTTCTCGAGGTCCGCATAATTGAAGGAGAGTGCGAGGCCGGTGTCGGTGGAGACTTTTTCGCCAACGAGTTTTTTTTCGCTCAGTGAATTCACGTCATCGACGCTGAACAGGCGGCCAAGATCTTTCATCGATTCATTTTGCATTTGCGTGAGATCGACACGGATCTCGCCTTTGTCGTTAGCGGCCGAAGCGCCACCGGCTTTGTTCGCGTAGAACACGAGGGCGCGAAGTGCCGGCATTTCTTTTTCAACGATTTCTATACGTTTGTCTTCGCTCTTAAAAAGGTAGTCGTTGTAGAAATCCACGAACTCAAGAAGAAGATCGGGTTTAAAGACGGTGAGTCGCTGCCGGCCTTCGCCGAGGTCTTCGATATTCATAAGGCTCAAAGATTTGAGGACATCAAGAAACACCTGCATTTTCGCAGTCGGCTGCTGGTGGATTTGAATCGTGTAGCGACGAAGCGTGCCTGCTGGCACAACAGTGCCGGCCTCGGTCTTTTCTCCATAGACTTTCGCGACCATCGCAAGAATCGCGCAAAGGCGTGTGACTGTGTGAGGCGGAAGCAAAACGGCGTTTTCTTCTTCCGCTTTTTCAAGGGAGCGAATTTTCATATTGGCGTTACGCAGATGGTTGTTCACCGTGCGCATGATCGCCTTTACCCACTCGGGAAAAGATTTGAATTGAGCGTTGAGCGCCTTAAACGGCAATTCGATGACGATTGTCTCAACGGTAGCCTGCGCGGAAGCCGATCTGGGGCGACCGTCGAAGAATGCCATTTCGCCAACCATATCGCCGCGACCGAGCTCGGCTAGTGTAATGTCGGAAGATCCTTTTGATTTTAGGATCGCGACTTTGCCGGATTTGATGACATACATCGCTTCAGAAGAGTCACCTTCTCGAAACAGGAAATCGCCACTCTTTAGAGTCTTCGAGTTACTCATTTAAGAAAGAGTGTACGCGATTGTCTTAGGAGACGTCGCTTAATTCGGTACATCTGAGGCTCTGGCAGGACCAAGTGCCAGGAGAGATCAAGGGGCTCTTACGCAAGTAAAAGCCTCAGAGATTACTTGGCGCGGACTTTGGCGCTGCCTTCGAGTTTGTAAAGGCGGCCCGAGTCGGTTGAAAAATAAAGCTCGCCACTTGGAGACTCGGCGACATTGCGAATCCGCTCATGCAGTTTTTGAAACAAGCGGGTTTCCGTGCCGTGCATCCATTTCCCGTTCTTTTTTTCGAGAGCGAGAATGTTCAAATGCTGAAGCGCCAACGCGCCTTGAATGAATCTGTCTTTAAGGTCCGAGTGTTTTTTTCCCGAGTAAATGATCAAAGAGCTAGGGGCGATCGATGGAACATAATACTTCACAGCATCTTCGACCCCGTCCGTAGAAGTTTTATCGCTGATTTTCGGGCCCCAGTATTCTCGGCCGTGAGTGACGGTTGGCCAGCCATAGTTCGCGCCAGGTTTTAGGAGGTTGATCTCATCGCCACCACGAGGTCCGTGCTCACCC
Source organism: Bdellovibrionales bacterium (assembly GCA_034002335.1). Lineage (GTDB taxonomy): Bacteria > Bdellovibrionota > Bdellovibrionia > Bdellovibrionales > JAMPXM01. Next base: position 3,922 of record JAVFAU010000025.1, read on the forward strand.
ACAAAAACTTCGCCAGAAGGCGCTATCGCGATTCCTTGAGGGTTACGATGTCCCCATGTGTAGATTTCTGGTTTCGGTTGCACGCCGTTTATAGGGGTGGTGAATGGGTTTCCGGGCGCAGGTTTACCATCGAACGTCAGGCGTAAAACCTTGCCCCAGTGTTGGTCGAGCTTTTGCGCGCGTTCGCGTTGGTTGCGCTCACCAAGGGTCATGAAAATAGCATCGTCTGTAAAGGCAAGGCGTGATCCGAAGTGCAAGCCGGAATCGACGCCTGGTTTGGCTTCAAAAAGACGCTCGAGTTTTCCGATACGAGTTTCTGTTTCTGATCCTAACCATTCGGCTCGAAAGAGCGCGGTTGTTTGTGTGTTGCCGCCCTCCGCACTTTTAACGGACGCCGTAAGGTAGATCCAGGTTTTGCCGTCTTTTAGTTTTTTGATTTTCAGATCGAGCAAGCCGCCTTGCCCGGAAGCGACGACGTCTGGTCCACCTTTGATCTCGTCGATCTTGGCACTTTCGGAGGCTTGAGTCGGAAGCCGCACTCTTAAGAGTTTACCGTTGCGAAGGCTAAGAAGCAGGTCGTTTTCCGCAAGAAAATCAAATCCCCATACGACGCCGCTCACTTCGGCCACTTTCGTGGCCGTTCGCGCGTCCTGCTCAAGCTTTCCCTGAGCATGAACTGTCAATGGAAGGCTAAGCAGAAGCGCTATTGTCAGAGTGCGGCCGTATCTCGCGAGCGTTTGAGTCGTCGTCATCGGGATATCCTTGCCGCACCAGACGGCCGTTGAATTTACTAAATGCTCATCGGTTTTGCGTCAGGAGCAATCTCCACAGGCGCCCCAGTCGCTTTAACAACAGCTTCTGGCGTGAGGTCTGGAGCCCATTCGATCAAACGGAATCCGCGACCTTTAACAACATCCAGAACTCCGTAATCGGTCACGATGCGGTCGATGCAGTTTTGTCCGGTTAATGGCAGCGTACATTTTTTAATAAGCTTATGTGAGCCATCGCGCGCGACATGTTCCATGGCGACGATCACGCGTTGCGCGCCCGCAACGAGATCCATCGCTCCGCCCATGCCCTTGACCATTTTCCCTGGAATCATCCAGTTGGCAATCGAGCCGTCTTGATCGACCTGCATAGCTCCAAGCACGGTGAGATCAATGTGCCCGCCGCGAATCATGGCAAAGCTGTCGGCGCTCGAGAAAAACGAGGCCCCTTTGATGGCGGTGACGGTTTGTTTGCCCGCGTTGATAAGATCCGCGTCGACTTCTGTTTCAAGCGGAAACTGGCCAAGACCAAGCAGGCCGTTTTCGCTTTGAAGCATGACGTTCATTGTTTCCGGAATGAAGTTCGCAACGAGTGTCGGAATGCCGATTCCAAGGTTTACGCAGAAACCGGGTTGAACTTCTTTTGAGATACGTTTTGCGATTTGATCACGTGTTAATGGCATTATGCACCTCTTCTCTTAAGACAAACGGGTTGTGCGTTGCTCGATGCGCTTCTCAAGCTTTGGGGCCTTGATGATGCGTTGTACGTAGATACCAGGTGTGTGAATTTGATCGGGATCGAGTTCACCAACAGGTACGATCTCTTCGACTTCAGCGATTGTGATTTTTCCTGCCGTCGCCATCATCGGGTTAAAGTTGCGCGCCGTTTTTCGGAAGACAAGGTTGCCGAACGTGTCGGCTTTCCATGCGCGAACGAGGGCGAAGTCACCGCGGATACCACGTTCCATTACATAGGGACGTCCATCGAACTCGCGGATGTCTTTGCCTTCAGCGACCAGCGTTCCGACTCCGGTCGGTGTGTAGAATGCAGGGATACCGGCGCCGCCGGCACGAACGCGCTCCGCGAGCGTGCCTTGCGGGCAGAACTCGAGCTCAAGTTCGCCCGAAAGGTAGAGCTTTTCGAACGTCGCATTTTCACCGACGTAGCTTGAAACCATTTTTTTAATCTGACGTGTGTGTAAAAGGAGTCCCAGGCCGAAGTCGTCGACACCCGCGTTGTTTGAAACACAAGTGAGGTTTTTGACTCCTGTGTCGCGTAAGGCGTTGATCAAGTTCTCGGGAATTCCACAGAGACCGAATCCGCCGACGAGAATTGTCATGCCGTCTTTTACGCCTTCAAGAGCCGATTTTGCGTCGCTAAATATCTTTGCGCTTTTTACTTCAGCCATTTGTTCAACCTTTTCCTAGCTGTCTGCCTAATTTATGCTTTTTCGATCACGACGGCGACAGCTTCGCCGCCACCGATACAAAGGGTCGCCAGACCGTAACGTTTTCCATGCTGATGGAGAGCGTGAACGAGTGTCGTCAGAATGCGAGCACCCGAGGCTCCAATCGGATGCCCGATTGCGACCGCGCCACCGTGAACATTTACTTTTTCGGCGGCAAGCTTGAGGTCTTTCATCGCAACCATTGTCACGGCCGAGAAAGCCTCGTTGATCTCGAAGAGGTCGATTTGGCTCATGTCGAGACCTGCTGCTTGAACCGCTTTTTTCATGGCGCCGACGGGAGCTGTCGTGAACCACTTTGGATCTTGCGCGAAAGTCGCGTGCGAAAGAACTTTCGCAAGAGGCTTTACGCCGTTCGCTTTCAGCGCCGTTTCACCCATCAAAACCAAAGCGGCCGCGCCGTCGTTGATTTTCGAGGCGTTAGCTGCCGTCACGGTTCCGGTTTTGTCGAACGCGGGTTTGAGGCCCGGAATTTTCGAGAAGTCTGTTTTTGTAGGCTCTTCGTCGGTATCGACGATGATAGTGCCCTTGCGCGATGCGATTTCAACGCCGACGATCTCTTTTTTGAAGAGTCCTTCGGCTTGTGCGTGTTGAGCTTTTTTGTATGAGCCGATCGCGAATTCATCTTGCTGCTCACGTGTGAATGCGTTTTCTTTTACGCAAAGTTCGGCGGCGACACCCATATGGAAGTCGTTGTAAGGGTCCCAGAGGCCGTCGTTGATCATCGAGTCGATAAGGTTCGTGTTGCCCATTCTAAAACCCGTGCGCGACTTCGCTAGAAGATGTGGTGCGAGAGTCATGTTTTCCTGACCGCCGGCGACCGCGATTTGCGTGTGACCAAGACGAATATTGTCGGTCGCAAGCATGACAGCCTTCAGGCCTGAGCCGCAAACTTTGTTGATTGTCAAAGCCGGTACTGATGTTGGGAGTCCTGCGTAGATCACGGCTTGGCGAGCGGGCGCTTGGCCGACTCCGGCGGTGAGAACTTCGCCCATGATCACTTCATCGATGGACTCCGCTTTGATACCGGCGCGTGCAACGGCTTCTTTGATCGCGATTGCGCCCAGACGCGGCGCAGGAAGTTCACTGAGTGATCCTTGAAAGCTGCCAACAGGAGTTCGTGCAGCAGACGCAATATAAACAGTTTCTAAGCTCATTTGACCCTCCGATCAAAACGTTCTGAAATGAACACCAGAAAAGAACACGATGTTGTCGAACGAATGCGAGCTTCCGTCACTCGATGACACCTTATGGCAAGGTGCGAGAGATACGGGCATTATCGGATTTGTCTTCAGAGTTTAATGCTGGCTTAATACTCGAGACGAGATGAGGAGAATAATGAGTCGAGTGATTGCTCTTTCAAGAATGCCGGTCGTCGCAAGTCTTCTTGCGCTGCCTTTGATTTTAATGTCGGTTTCACAGGCAAATGCGGCACGCGAAGTTCGATTTAAAGAGTTCCCTCTTGAAATCTCAGCGGAGGATCGTCTTGTTGTTCAGGGAATCCGTGGTTCAGTAAAAATCGTACCTGTCGCTGCGGGCAAAACGCCTGTTATCAAGGCGCGAAAAGTATTGCCTGACAATCCAAAAGGCGGCGCCTCCGAGCGCTTCGACGCGCTCTCGTTTACGGTTCGTCGTGATCACGGAGTTGTAACGGTCGAACCGCGTGGTCCTTCGGCAAGGCAAGATTGGATTGAGTGGAGTCGACCGGGACAACCGGAACTGCACGTCGAAATCGAATCTCCGGCGGTGGCGACGGAAGTGTTTTATCACTCAGGAAGCGTAACGGTGTCTGGTTGGAAAGATGACTTGGCGATTTCGCTTCAAGAAGGTCGCGTGCAAACGTCGGCGGGCGAAGGAAAACTGGGAATCTCGGTTCTTCGCGGTGATATTCGTGTTGAAAAACAAGATGGTGCGGTCACGGTCGAAAATCACGCGGGAAAAATCGCGGTGACGAATGTTGTCGGGGACGTTCGGGTTCACGCATTTTCGTCTGAAACGGCTTTAAACTCCATTAAGGGATCGGTCTTGTTTCGTTCAAAACAAGGCTACGCATCTGGCGGGAAAATCGAAGGTGGGTTCGAGTTCGATACGGGCCGTGGCAACGTGAATATAAATGGGGTCGAAGGAGCCATTCGCGGCGTCAATGTCGAGGCTGCCATTACCTTGCAACTCTCAGGAGAGTCGGATGTTTCGATTGAAACAGATGAGGGGCCTGTTTCGATCCGACCGGCGGCAGGCATCGGTTCGCTTTTAAAGCTTTCGATTGAAGAAGGCGGAATTATCGCCCCCAACTCGGTGCAAGTGCCCCGTGTTTCGGGACCTAAATCGGTTGTCGCGCGGATGAACGGAACCCCCAAAGGTTCCATTACCGTGCGTTCAAAACGAGGGACGATCCGGATTCGTTAGTTCCTTTTGACAAGAGTCCGTTTTATGAGGGAGTTTACGGGGCTATGAAGAAAACCAAAGCCTCGAAGGCCGCCTCAAAATCAACCTCGAAGACTGCCAAACCGGCTGCCGCGAAGTCCGCGAAAGCTGCAAAGCCCGCTGCTAAACCAGCGAAGCCAGTAAAAGCTGCTCCAAAAAAGGCAGCAGCGAAGCCGGCAAAAGCGGTTGCGGCGAAGCCTGTAAAAAAGGCGGCGGCGAAACCACAAGCTGCTAAAGGCGGCGCAAAAGACGTCGCAAAGGTTGCGGTTAAAGCTGTCGGAAAGGCCGTGCTCAAGGCGGCCGCGAAGTTGACGGCAAAGTCGGCAAAGACGCCGGAAGCTAAGCCAGAGGTTGAAGCGAAGGCAAAAGCGGTTAAAGCCGACAAGGTCGAGAAGAAAGCCGCAAAACCTGAAGCTGCGAAAAAAGCGGAACTTCGCGCGCCTGTTGTGATTCCCGAAGAGCCAGATGTCGCGGAAGAAGTCATTTTGACCGATGCGGAAGGTCGCCGGTATTGCCGCGCAAAGGACTGCGATCGTCTTGCGGAAGTCGATGCGTATTGCCGTTACCACTATATTTTGCTTTGGAAGAATATCCAGACACGTCGTCACATTCTCCAAGAGGGAAAACTCGGTCGCTATATCGAGGAATTAACGGCTCGCTATCCGGACAAGTTCCTCGAAATTCTTAAAAAAGATCTACGTAGTGAGAAAGATTTCCTTGCTGCGATTCAGGAACTCGAAATCGACGAATCAGCTGTTGAAGCGGAATTCGACGATGAAGAATCGCAATCGGATCTCTTCGAGATTCAGCGCGTTTCCGACACCGGAAGCGGGGACCGTTCAGATTCAGACGATCGTTTCTAGATCGTCATCCCTCAATACGACCTTTGTTGAGAGACATGTATAGAAAGGCTTAGTGTAAATCACTAAGCCTTTCAGTTTTTTAATTTGCCGAATCGAGCAATTGACCAGCTCTTACTCAGCTTGAGGTCGTGGACAGTGAGCCGTCAGTGCAGGGGCTGGTCTTCTGACTTCTCGAGGCTTTCCATTTGTTCTTCAGAAAGTTTGGGCGTGTAACGTCCGTCACGGATGGCCTTTGAGACTTCCGCCGCGAGATCGCTGTCGATCATGGCGTGCTCAAGCGCGTCGGCCGAGAGATCCTCGTCGCCATCCATGTAGAGATCGTCGGAGCCGAGACCAAGAAGGCGATTCGCTTCTTCTTCAAGACGAGTATTTGTGGTTGAGAAGCGCAAATAAACTTTGCCGTCGTCGAAGTCGAATTCTTCCCAGTTGACGGGGTATTCGACGTCGTCGACTTCTTCTTCGCGAAGATGTTCGAAATGAGTTTCAAAGACGCTGCCTAAGACGTCGATTCCCATGAAGAGTTTTTCCATGGCGGACTGATTGGGGGCGTGATCGAGGGAGACCTCGAAGTTTGTTTGCTTGAGGCGGCCTTTTTCGACATAGCCCGCACGCACGATAATTTCTTCCGGATAAATGCGGCCATCGAGAAAGAACTCGCCATGACGGCTCTCGTCGCGGAAGTTTTGCGCTAAGACCGAGGCTGCTTTTTCACGGAATTCAACTGGGAGAGCTGTCCAATTCTTCGAGCTTGGATTGCGGGGTGTCATAGGGGTAAAGGCCCTCCTCGTAAATTGACTTGATGGAACGGGCGCGATTATAACGCGAAGCGCGCCAAATCGGAAGAGAGAATCCGATCGCGAGGAGCTAAGCATGCTAAATCAAGATCTGGGACGTGGGAGAGGCGTTTATATCTCAACCTACGGCTGCCAAATGAACGCCAATGACACAGAACGAATGCTTTCGCTTCTGGAGATGGTGAATTTTGTTCCCGTTGAGAGCCCGGAAAAGGCGTCTTTGATCATCATCAACTCATGCTCGGTGCGCGAAAAGCCCGTTCATAAGGTCCATTCTGAGGTCGGAAAATACCGTCTGATGAAGGAAAAGAACCCTGACCTTAAAATCGGGGTCGGCGGTTGCGTCGCCCAGCAAGAAAAGCAGAAGATCCTAAAAGACATTCCTCTTCTTGATTTCGCGTTCGGTACCGATGCGATCGACCAATTGCCCGAGCTCGTGATGCGATCCTATCAAACGGGAGAAAAGCAGCTGGCGGCCCGTTTTGAGAACGACAAGCCTTATACGGTCGAGACCATGATCCGAAACCCTGGGGTGACGGCGTTTGTGAACATCATGAAGGGGTGCGATAACTTTTGCACCTTCTGTGTCGTACCATTCACTCGCGGGCGCGAGCGCAGTCGTAACTTGAAAGAACTTGTCGACGATATCCAAAAGCTCGTCTCGCGTGGCGTGAAAGAAGTGACGCTTCTTGGGCAGAACGTGAATAGCTACGAGAGCGATTGCGGTTCTGATTTCGCCAAGCTTCTTCAGGTTCTGTCTGAGGACACCGATATTCGCCGCATTCGTTATACGACGTCGCATCCGAAAGATTTTAACCAGGAGCTGGTTGATATATCGCAGAAGTATCGCTCTAAGATTTGTGATTACATTCATTTGCCGGCTCAGAGCGGAAACTCCGAAGTTCTTAAGCGCATGAATCGCGGTTACACGCGCGAAGAGTACCTT
>JAVFAU010000026.1:0-11006 GCA_034002335.1 Bdellovibrionales bacterium
TACGGCATGCTCAATGAACAAAAGACGCTCCGTCTGAACCGGCACTTTTTTGGTCGCCTCGTTCCATCTCTGAATCGCCTCGAACTTTATCTCCGGATCGGAGTTCGCGACGAGGACCTCCATCCATACTTCAGCGACCTCTCTCCACATCTCTTTCAAGGCAAGACGACGCCCGACACGCGCTAACACACGACGATACGTTTGATGCGAATCCGAAATTCCCCTAAAATAGTCCACAGGATGGATCACTGGTTTCAATGGAGCCTTTTCAACGACTTCTATTTCCGCCTCTGTTTTTTCTGAATCGACCTTTTCTGAATCGACGCCACCCGGCCGCACCCAAGCGGAAACCTTTTCGGTCGTCGTATTCGCTTTGGCTGGCAGCCTCAATGGCGCGTCTTTCGAGGGAGGAAGAACGGCATCGACACCCGTTCCCATTTCCGCGGCCGCTTTTTTGGCCAGCTCCTCTTCTTCTTTCGCTTTCGCCCGGTAGTCGCCATAGATCTCGACATATGGCACGGCCATCGAAAGAACGGCCTCGCGGCGAATGTCTGTTTTCCGATAAAGCTCGGGAAGTTGATCGGAAAGGTTTTTACTGATCAAACCTTGAGTTCGAATGGCCTCTTCGAACGAAGTAACGGCTAGGTCGTATTTCTGTTGATTGATAAGACACCAGCCAATTCGATAGTGAGCAAGCGGTGTATAGGCCGAAAGCTCCCTCGAGAGAACTCGGCGAAAGGCCTCGAGAGCCCCTTCGATATCCTTTTTTTCCTCAAGAAAATAGTCTCCGAGAATGATATTCGCCTCGAGCAAGTGAGTCGATTCTGGAAACTCCTGCCTCAGCTGCCCGAAGGCCTTAATCATTTCTTCCGATTGACCTATGTCCCGAAGTTCTAGCGCTTTAAAGAAGAGCGCGCGATCTCGGAGCTTTGATTTCGGAAAGAACGCGTAGACCTTTTGATAAATATCAATCGCTTCTTGCTTCGGTCGTTTTTCAGCCGTGAAGTCGATCTCAGACAAAGGAACACCCTTGTTCTTGTTGACCTTGATCATATACATCAAACGACTCTTTTGAAGGTGCAGATCCGCCAAGGAGAAATAGAGATCCGGAAGAAACTCACTGTCGCGAACCCGTTTGATTTCGGAAGCGGTCACGGCGATCTTCTGCTCGATGTTGGAAAGCTGCCCCTGCAACAAGGACATCTCGTCGTCAGAATAATTTCGTCGCAGACCGGTTGTAATCTTCGGCGAGAGAACCGGTCCTTCCGATTCCGCGTCTTGATTCTCAACAGCCTGCTGACGGTTCGTCGGTTTGCGAGCCACGGGACGCTTCGCGGCCGGCTTGCGAGCCGTCGGTTTAGGAGTCGCGGGCTTTCTTGCCGCAGGCCTACGGGCTGGCGATTGCCCCAAGGCTTCGTTCAAAGATGAAATCGGAGTCACAACCAGGACGGTCGTGAGTACACATAGGCAGCCTAGGTGACAAATTAGGTGACGAATGATGCTTTGTCTCATTCGTCGTCCTCATCATCGAAATAGTCATCGTCCTCGTCGTCCAAACTATCCTGCTTGGACTGCGGCTTGCGGCTATACTCCATTCCGACAGGCAAAGGCTCAGCACACCGTGCTCTCAGTAAAACCGTGTAATTCTCAAGTTCATCCCACCACGCTTCGTTGATGATCGGCCAATAAAGCTTGTCGAAACGTGTCTTCGACGCCGACTCCGGACGATAATCCATGTCTTCCACCGGCGATGTCGTAAGTGGCCGTATCTTCGACTCGTACTCAAGGAACGTCACTTGCTCGCGCAAGCTAATCAGTTGACTCGCCACATCCTCGATCGCTCGAGGCATAAGACGCGCGATTTCCCCTTCAGCCTTCTTCTCTCTTACGACGATTGCTTTTAGGATAACATCCCTCAGACCAGGCACCATCTTGATGTCTTCGTCTTCAATCACTCGTCGCTCCGTGCGGTAGCGATGAATCAACATCGCGCGCCGCTGAAGAGCGCGCCCCTGCAAAGCCATCTGCTTGAGCTGCGACTCGGCCTCGAGGTTCAAACGACTTTCGATCCTTTTAAACGAAGCATCGTAACGTTCACGAAACGCCTTCGCCGACTCCGTCACCAAATCGTAGCGGCATAAGTCTCGCTCGATGACCATCCTTAAAAGGTCAACCTCGGGCGCTCTTAAACTCGAGAAGAAGGCCGAATCGACGACCTTCAGCAAACCAAGAGCTTTGCTGTATTCACGCATGTAATACCGAGACCAAGCCATTTCCAAAATGGCGCGTGCCTGCTCGCGAATCGGAAGATCCAATTTTTTTACGATCGCAAGAATTTCTCTGTAATCACCCCGTTCAAAAACAAGCCTCGCACGATTCAGTTCGGAGAACTGTTTGGTCGGCACTCGAACTTCCGTGCGCTTAATGAGGTCATCGTAAATCTCTTCGGCCTCTTTAACCTTGCCATCTGCTACGAACTCCGTCGCACGGTCAAACAAACGATCCGCATGCCACCTTGTCGTCGCCGCCACTTTGTTCAAATCACGCAAAGCCCAATCGGTGTACCCGCGACGAAGAAGTGCTTTCGCGCGATACCAAGAAATCATCGAACTCTCCGAGACTCTGTCGATGGTTCCGTCGTATTCGTAGGCCATTTCTTCCATGGCGGAATCGTCGATTTCGTAAGATTGAGCCAGTTGATCTAAAGCGTACAAGGCCCAAGCCCCTTGCGATGTTCCGATCGCGCGCGCGGCTACGTCCATAAATACGACTTGCGCCGATAACGTATAGCCACGCTTAACCAAAAGCTCCGCCGCCAATAGGCGCAATTCCTCTTGAGCCGACCCCGTGAGATCCGACGGAGGTTTTGTATCGTAAGCAATTTCCGTCTTGGAGTTCAGCAAAGCCCGGTACTTCGTTACGAATTCCGACGGCAAAGAAATAGGCCCCGGAAGTTTTGCTTCTTCACGAGCACCGGCCGCGGGTCGCACTCGCTGATTTTCTTGAGTGAGCGATGCCTGCGGCAAAACTCCCACCCCAAGAAGAATTAGAATCAGCTGGAGCCTTATTTTCATCATTCGTCCTCACCAAGACTTCGCTTGGAGAAGAGTTCAAATTGAAACTCAAACCCGAGACCGACTTCCGTCATTCCCGTCAAACCGAGCTGCGTGTCGTTAAAGAGATACTGACGCAAGTAGTATTTCATCGCCGATCTCGGCGTCAGAAAATATCGCCCCTGGATGCCGGGAACAAAAGTCGGAACATGCCCGACTTTTTCGAACACCAGAGTGCCGGCCCCCATATAGAAACTCGTCTCGCTATGTACCAGTGACTTATTGAACAAAAGAGATTTCGAATAGAGAGGCGTGTACACCACTCCCGTCAAAATGATGTTCTTCGGAAAGTCGAGCGCGCCGCCAAACCCGATATTCTGAACGGCAACGCCTAAGTTTAAAAAATCGTTCTTCAACTGAGTTTCGCGATTGAAGTTGTAAGCAAAGCTCAAAACTTCCCACGCAAAATACGGTTTAAAATAGAACGTGTAGCTCATCGAGAGGGGAAACCCTCGGTTAAACGAATCCGTCGGGATATGCCCAAGATTCAATGCGATGCCCTGATCGATGTTATTCGTACGTCCCTGAATCGCGACAGGCGTCGGCAAGTCGTACACATCGCGCTTAACCTCTCCATCACGAGCAAACGCGCTGGCTTCAACGAAAAGCTGCGCAGTGCAAATGAACGAAAGCACAATGAAACGAGAAATGTTCCTTGAAAAACCTTTTGGCGCCATAACACCAGTTTCTTACAAAGAACGAACAATTTTGATCTTTTTTGGGTTTTCGCGATTTACGAAGCACGATCCCTACTAAAGTCGTTTGAGGCAACCCATCGCGCGCTCTTCGAACGTCTTGTTTTCTTCGATGGAGCTTAAAAGGAACCAGACTTTTAGCCCGATCGCGAACCGAGCCACTCGAGTCGATAATTAACTAGAGACTGAGACGTTTTAGCAGCGCGGTTTCAAGCCTTGCCTCGACAGTCACACGCGCAGGCTTCTCGCCCAAAACTTCTTCCATCGAAATCACGCTGCCTGGTGCGAATCCGCACGGTTTCATGCCGATGAAAGCCTGCGGATCGTATTCAACGTTCAAAGCAAGGCCATGATACGAAATCCAACGACGAACACCGATGCCAATCGATGCGATTTTCTTTGATTGAATCCACACGCCCGTCGCGGGAGAAGCCTCCTCCGCTCCATCCTCTACTTGAAGCGCGTTCGCTTCCGCGGAAATACCGAACGACGCCAATACCTCAAGTACGGCGGCTTCGAGATTTCTCATATACGAATGAAGATCTCGGCCACGCGAATTCAAATCGAGAATCGGGTAAGCCACCACTTGGTTCGGGCCGTGATACGTCGCTCGCCCACCGCGACTCACTTCAACCGCTTCGCCAGGCCAGCCAAAGACATCTCCCGGCTTGGTCCCGCGCCCGAGCGTCACGACCGGCGGGTGTGAACAAAAGACGATCGTTTCACGTCTCAACTCGCGCCCCACCTGATCAAGATACTCTTCTTGACGAGTGAGGGCCTCGCGATACGGAACAAGCCCCCAGTTTTCGATGGCAATCATCTGCGATCGACCTGCGTTTGCGCCCACCATATCACTGCCCCCGCCGCTGGATCTCTCAAGCATGTGGACGTTGTGCCGCGCCCGCGCGCGCTCCACCGAGTGGTTTTTGGATAATGTGGATCGCATGCCCAAGCGTCGCTTCGGCCGCTTCCATCATCGTTTCACCAAGTGTCGGATGTGGATGGATTGTCAGAGCTAAATCCTCAAGACGCGCACCCATCTCAACCGCGAGAGCCGCCTCTGAGATCAGGTTCGATGCCTCCGGACCTACGATATGAACACCAAGCACGATATGAGTTTTCGCGTCGGCGATGATTTTCACGAAACCATCTGTCTCCATCAAAGAGACCGCACGGCCATTCGCCGCAAACGGGAACTTGCCGATCTTAAGATCCGTGTAACCCGCGGCCTTCGCTTCTTCTTCGGTCATGCCCGCCGCCGCGATTTCCGGATCAACGAAAATCACCGATGGCACCGTCTTCACTTCGTAAGCACGTTTTTTGCCCGCGATGATTTCCGCAACCATCACGCCTTCATGCGACGCCTTGTGCGCCAACATCGGCTGGCACGCGATATCGCCGATCGCGAAAATATTCGCGAAATTCGTGCGACGTTCCGCATTTACTTTTACGAAACCCTTTTCATCAATCGCAAGACCGATACCCTTTAGGTTCGCCTGATCGCTGTTTGGTTTGCGACCAACCGTGACCAACACCTTGTCGGCCTTGAGCGTCTGTTCTTTGCCCGCAACTTCAACCGTAACTTCAACGCCTTTTCCGGATTTCTTCCAGCCCTTCGCTTTCGCTTCGAGCATCACGTCCACGCCATTCTTCTTAAGCTTGCGCGCCACGACTTGAACGCACTCCGCATCCGCAAGACCGACCAGAAGCCCCTTGTTCGCTTCGACAACCGTCACCTTCGTGCCGAAGTTCGAAAGCATCGAACCGATCTCAAGACCGATGTAACCGCCGCCAATAACGACGGCCGATTCGATTTTTTCGTCGAGGGCGAGTCCGCCCGTCGATGACAAAACATTCTTTTCGTCGAACGCGAAACCAGGGATTTCGATTGGACGAGATCCCGTCGCGATCACGAAGTTTTTGGCCGTCACCGACTCCGTACCTGTTTTCGACTTTACAGTGATCTCTGTCGCCGACTTGAACGAAGCTTCACCGCGAAGAATCGTCACCGTGTTGCCCTTAAGAAGCTGTTCAACACCGCCCGCCATGCGATCGCACACAGACTTCTTCCAAGTCTGAAGCTGCTTCATATCGACTTTCACTTTACCCGGAAGCGTAAGCCCCATCTCAGGAGCATTATGTTCCATTTTATGGAGAAAGTGCCCCGCCGTGATCAATGCCTTCGACGGGATACAACCGACGTTTAGACAAACGCCGCCCATGTATTCACGCTCGACGATCGCCGTCTTCAAACCCATTTGCGCCGAACGAATCGCACAAACGTAACCACCAGGACCCGCACCGACTACAACAACATCAAAATTCTGCGCCATTTCGACTCTCCCTCAGCCCTTTTCCGTGCACTACGCTCTTTTAGATCATGTCCAGCATAAGAACGCCTGGGTTCTCGATGCGTGTGATGAATGCTTTCAAGAAGTTCGCAGCGACCGCGCCATCGATGAGACGATGATCCGCCGTGATCGTGAAGTTCATGGTTTGAATCGCATCAAGCGACATCGCGCCAGAAGCGTCGCGTTTGATCACAGGCTTTTCTTGAATCTTGTACATCCCCATGATCGCGACTTCCGGATGGTTGATGATCGGTGTCGCGTACTGCCCGCCGACCGAACCGATGTTCGTGACCGTCACGGTCGCACCTTTCATTTCATCAAGAGCAAGCTTTCCGTCGCGCGCGCGCTTCGCGAGATCACCGATCTCACGCGAAAGTTGGATGATCGTCTTCTGATCCGCGTTCTTGATAACCGGAACAAGGAGTCCGTTTGGAGTATCCGCCGCGAAACCAAGGTTGAAGTATTTTTTGTAAACGATCTCTTGAGCCGCATCGTCAATCGAAGCGTTGAACATCGGGAACTCGCGAATCGTCGCGATCAAAGCTTTCATCACAAACGGCAAGTACGTGATTTTCACGCCGTGCTTTTCGCCGACCGACTTCAGCTCGCTGCGCATCGCGACCAACGCCGTCACGTTCGCCTCGTCCATCAACGTGAAGTGAGGAACGATGTGTTTCGCCATCTGCATGTTCTCGGCGATTTTCTTGCGAATACCCTTAAGCGGCACACGCTCGTCCAAAGCTCCCGCCGGGCTTTGGTAACCCGGCCGAGAAATCGACGGCGCCTGAAGAGCCGAAGCACCCCCGCCCGCATACGACGGTGTTCCCGCCGAAACGGCACCCGCACCCAACGAACCCATCACATCGTCACGAGTCACGCGACCCGCGACGCCTGTTCCGCGAACTTGATTCAAATCGACACCTGACTCACGAGCCAAGCGACGTGTGGCAGGCGTCGCCAAGACTCTCGCATCCGCCACAGGTGGATACAGCTCGGCTCCACCTGACGTGCGAGCTGCCGCCGGAGCTGGAGCCGATGCCGCCATCGCCGCTGGCTGAGCCGCAACCGCAGCTGGCTTTGGAGCTTCTGGCTTGGCTGCGGTCGCCGCCGGAGCCGACGCTCCAGCCGATGCGTCCGTCTCAAGCACAAGCATCGTCGCGCCGACTTCAACGACATCGCCTTCTTTTTTCGAAATTTCTTTTACAACGCCGGCGAAAGGAGACGGGACCTCGACAGTCGCTTTGTCCGTCATCATCTCTGCAACCGGCTGATCAGGAGAAATCTTATCACCGACCTTAACGAGCCACTTTACCAACTCGCCTTCCGTTACGCCTTCACCAAGCTCTGGAAGCTGAACATTCTTTGTTGCCATAACTTTCTCCCTCAAAAGTTCTTACGCCGTAACGGCGGATTCCTTCTTATTTTTTTCAATCATACCCTTCATGAAGAACTCACCGGCGCGGTACGAACTGCGCACGAGCGGTCCACTGGCGACGTACAAGAACCCAAGATCCTCCGCCACCTTTTGCCAATCTGCAAACTCTTCCGGAGTTACAAACTTCTCGACCTTCAAATGCCTTTTTGTCGGCTGCAGATATTGACCAAATGTCACGACGTCGCAACCGACCGCACGCAAATCACGCAAGGTCTGCATCACTTCGTCTTGTTCTTCACCCAGGCCCAACATGATCGACGACTTCGTGTAACGAGTCGGATCAATTTCTTTCACCGTCTTCAGCACGTCCATCGTTTGTCGGTAGCCCGCCCGAGGATCGCGAACACGGCGCGTGAGGCGTTCGACGGTTTCGATGTTTTGCGCAAAGACATGGGGCGCCGCGAGCACGACCGGCTCGATAAACTCACGACGACCGCGGAAGTCCGGCGTCAATACCTCGACAAGAAGCTTCGGATCGCCCGCACGGATGGTGCGAATCGTACGAGCGAAATGTTCGGCGCCATGATCGGGAAGATCATCGCGAGTCACGGATGTGATCACGACGTACTCAAGGCCCATTTGAGAAATGGCCCAACCGACCTTCTCCGGCTCTTCGTTGTCGATTTTGCCGCGCGGGTTTCCCGTCTTCACGGCACAGAAACGACAGCCGCGCGTACAAACTTCGCCCATGAGCATGAACGTCGCCGTTCCACCGCTCCAGCATTCGCCGATATTGGGACAACGCGCTTCTTGGCAAACAGTCGCCAAGTTCAAATTCTTCAGCATGTCTTTGATGCGAATGTAGTTTTCCCCGCCCGGCGCTCGCACTTTCAACCACGACGGTTTCGGGCCCATAGCAGGTGTCGTCGCGGACGCGGCGGTCGGTGCGACAGCCGGCGAAGACGCGGACGTTGGACTTTTCTCCGAAGGAGAAGAATTCGTAGAACAAGCGGATTCTGACATGGGGATTGTCATAGCCGTGGGACTAGAGCTTGTCCACTTCTCCGGTAGGCTTTCTCTTGCAGAGCAGGCAAGATGAGGGCGCCTTAACACAGCGCACCGCCTCCTCTTCAAATGTGCTTCTAAGTCTGTTTTTAGGCCCGCTTACGGCCCGTTAACGGACCTATTTTGAAACGCGATCGATGACCATTTTAAAAGTTTCAAACGGGTAAGCTCCACGCACGGGAACTCCGTTCACAAGATAGCCCGGAGTGCCGGTAAACCCGAAGGCCTGCCCCTCTTCCAAATCTTTTTGAACAAGGTTCGCAATCGCGTCGGATTCACCCAGCTTCTTGAGCTCAGCGAACTCAAAGCCGAAGCTCTTCACCACCTTGGCAAGTTCCGCATCGATGCGGCGACCGTAGCGCGCGATGAAGTCATCCTGACTTTTGATCTCACGCTCTTTGTCGGTCGGCTGAAAGTCATCTTGGTCTTCGAAAAGCTTCGCCTTAAACTCGAGCGCTTTCGCTTTGTCCTTCGTCGCCATCGCCTCGTAAAGCTGCGCCATTTTTCGCGCCTGCGGATGCATGCGATCGATTGGGAAATGCTTCGTGAGAACTCTCACTTTGCCTTCATAAGCTTTCATGACTTCGCGAATGACACTCATGCCCTCGCGACAGTGAGAACATTGAAAGTCGGTGTACTCAACGATCGTGATGGCGGCGTCTTTCGGCCCCTCGAACGTACGCGAATCTTCGAACACCGGTTTGTACGGGTTCTTGAAGCCGTCTTCAAACTGCTGCTCTTCGCGCTGAACACGCGCCAATTTATCAATCTCATTTACGGTCTCAAGAAACCCAACCGGGTCCTTTTTCATAGCCGCAAACAGAACATCGGGGTTATCTTCCAAAACCTTCTTAAGCTGCGGCGCCGACGGCGCGCACGCAACTAATCCTGAGCTCAATACAGCGACAAGTGCTGCAATCCAAATTTTGCTGATCTTCAAGGGGTCCTCCAAAAGATGTCCGAACAAGATGTTTATCTCGACTGTCAAAGAATGACACACGTGCCAGAACGGTTGAAGAAAAACCTTGGCTTATCATAGACCTACGTCATTCCTACACGACTGGACGAGACTTTCGGAAGAGACCGAGAACTCCCCTCTAGGCGCCCTCTCGCACACTCGGTACAATCTTAGTTCAAGGGGGTCTTTCGCATGATTAGGTCGCAATACTTTCGTTCTCGTTTTCTCGTCGTCGGCGCCGCTCTCTGCGCCCTGATTCCATGCGCGGCCCTTGCTCGCGTGGAATACGACGCCTCTTCGCTACTCATTAAAAACTCGGATCAAGTGAACCAAATGATCGTCGCGAAAATCAAACGCGCGCAAAGCCTGCAAGCCAAGCAAGAGGACAACGACGACGGCGTCATCATGGCCGAGCCAGAAGCCATCGAAAACCTCAAAGACGCTATGAGAATCGCCCTCTCGCGCCCCGATCAAGACGGAGCCCGTTCAAACTTTTACGGACGCGTTCGCCGCGAACTCGTCGACCTCAACTCTCTTGAGCAAGTGTTGGCGGAACTAACCGAAGAATCACTGCGTGAACTTCGCGGACAAGACGGCCCCCGCCGAACCGCGACCTATGTCGTGATTCTCGAAAACATGATGGCCGAGATCAAACCCGACGCAAGCACGACGCCCGCTTACATTAAAATTCTTGAGCGCATCCGCGATGCGAAAATCTCCATCACCGATAAAATTCGCGTGCAGAACCTGCTGCGGTCGATGTCGATCCCGATCTCCCCCTCCGACACCGCGGCCAAGATCCTGAAAAGCACGCCCGGCTATGGCGATCAGAAAAAGAAAAAATAGCGTCGAACGCCCTTTGTTTTCATAGGTGTTTTCAGGACTTTAGAAGACCCGCCTCCGCCTCCGATAAGGTTTTATCGGAGGCTCCTAAACTGTGTCGAATCGTGATCCACAATCCAATCGCCGTTCTCTCAAAGAGACGTCGAGAACCTTATGGACTCGTCTGCATATTTGCACGCTTGGACTCATCGGATTGCTGCTCGTCGGAAACATCGCCTCTTTTTTGCGTCCGTTCGAGTCTTACCAGACGCCAACGAAAAACTCCGACGCCCCAAGCGTTCCGATCAAAATCGCGGAAGTCCGAAGCGGCGTACGCGAACCCGCGGAAGCTTTAGCGGACACTCCCGATTCAGGACCGACTCCCTATAGTTCGAAAGAAGCGAAGCTACTTGAGGTTCATGTCGGCTGCTCCCTCGCGCTTGAGGTCAAAGCCGAAAAAGACGTGCGCCAAATTCGTCTGGAATTCGCGTCGTGCAATAACTCCGTCACCGCCGTACGCAACACGACAAACGGGTTCGAAGCCACGCTCTTTCAGACAGCGCCCGACGCCGAGCGACTTCCCGCAACCAAAGATCCGATTGCAACTTCGACGGATTACATCTAGAT
>JAVFAU010000027.1:0-4419 GCA_034002335.1 Bdellovibrionales bacterium
CTTTTCATTTGATGAGGCGGCAGGAGCACTCGATCAACATGCCCAATCGAATTTCATTCTTACGAGCACACTGTGAAATATCCAGTATCACGATCTGCTTTTGCCGATCCAACTGCTTCAATGCGCACTGCCCCTTATCCGCAAACGAGACGACAAACTCACTCACTGGCTCGACAAGAGGCGAGACAAGTTCAGCTGCGACAAGATTGCGATCCAAGAAGACCTGACGAATGATTCCTTTACCCTCAATGGAACTCGGTTCACCGTAAACAACGACCTGCGTTCCAGCCGGAGCACCACTGTCAACAGCGGCGTTATCAGGAGATTGCGCGTGCGACTTCACGCAAAGAACAAGAAGACTGAAAATTTGAAGTAACGCGAATAAGAGCTTCAATTTTTACCCCTGCGAATGTGACCTTCTTCAATTTGGGCATTCGAACGCCACTCTCGTCGATTCAAAAAGGAGTGAACTAGATCTTTGTAGAACGTCCTGATTGTTACAAAAATATCTGATTCACTCAGTCGCCGCGACGACGGACCTCTTCCGCATACATCGCGGCAATCACTCGACGATCACTCTGTGAGATTTTATTGATGCCTATTTGGCTCTGAAACTTTTCGTACCGTGACTGTACCAAGATCGTGCGACCACCGTTCGACGAAAAGGCTGTCGCACCATAGTGCATGATCGAAAGAAAATCATATTCCTCGGCTTCGTTCATCGATGCGAAGCGCGTAAAAGCGTAGTGGTACTCAGGCGTCACATTGTCCAAATTCAGCTTGATGTACTGATCGCGGTCCGGCCGTTGATGCTCATGCATAAGCCCAAGAGCGTGTCCGATTTCATGAAGAACCGTCGGTTCATACCAACAGCCCTCAGCCAAATTGAGATAGCGAATTTTCCCTCTCGCCGCGCCGACATACGAGTAACAACCTTCCGGCTTGTAAGTGACGAGCAGGTACTCGGATTCCTTCGTGCGGTTCACAATTCGAACACCCGTGCCCTCGTTCCACTTCTGTCCCCATTCAATGAACTGACGACGGCGTTCTGCTGGTACATCCGTGTCGAATACGACGGGCAGAATCCCGCGCGACCAGGGCACACTGTGGTAAATACTGAACCCGGCGGCGGCCTGTGTTCCGTAATCACCTCGAGAACCATGCCTCGATCCAAAACGAACCCCCGATGTCACCTCGGTCTCAAGATTCTTGCGATCAAGAATCATATCATCGATTTGTACGTAGTCCGCATCTGCCCATGGAGAACCGCCCGACTCGACCGTCGTCCGGTCGCCCCCGACCATCACGTAACCAGAAGGATCACAACTCGTGAGTGAGAACAAAATAAGCGGCACCAAAAAAGAAATCGCAACTCGTGACATCCCGAACTCCTCGTCCATGTCTGCTGTGTATTTCTTGGTATCGGAGCGACAGATTCTTATCTAAACGCGACCCGACTCGATGCCGTTCCCCTAGCTATGAGAAGCCATTTAGAAAAACTCCAATGCGCGAATAAAATTTATAAGCACATTCTTACCATAAATTAAAAAGGCCATTAATTTCAGATCTTTAGATGCCGGACCGATGGCTCACATATTGCTTCATCGATGGCGTCTGCCGAACCAGCTGCTGAATCCGTTGCTGCAACCGCTTGTTTTGTCCATGGCAACCAAGCCTTTGCCTACAGATCACGCTCATAGACACACGGAGTCTTATCAGTGTTTTCTTCTTTAAAAATCACCGCGTTGTTCTCGAAGATCACCCTCAGCTTGATCGCATTTCAGATCGGGTTCGGAATCCCTCTTCTCAGCTACCCGACCACGGCTCAAGCCTCTCAATCACAGGTTCCACAGGCGGACCGGGAAAACTTCGACCTTCTTCGCACACAGGTCTCGCGCGAGATGATCAAAGCCATGGAAACCGGGTTCGGAGGACGCGACCCCGCGCTTCGCGACCTCATGTCCGTCGACATGCGCACGGTTCAGGAAAATATCCCAAACTTCGCCGGCGCGCCCGTCGATGCGGATCCATTTTTCATGCGTTCGCAAACATGGCGGAAGTCGACATCGACCAATCAAGAATACGTCGTTGTGAGCGATGAACGCTCAACGGAGATTCAAATTCCGGGAACGGCAAAAAAACTCGTACTCGATATTCCATTACGCGGTTTGATCGCGACAGACGATTACCTTTTCTTCTCTCTTCACCCAGAAAGCGATCTCTTCGATCGCCTCTCCGGCGTGAGCCAATCTGAAGGCGAAGGTTTGTTCGTCATCGAAACGACCCTTCTCGAATATCACGCTCAACGCGAAACGCCCGTGCCCGTTTTCTTTCTTCCGATCATGGGTAACGGATGGCGTTCGGATCTCCTGGCAATGCAGATTATCCAAGGCGATATTCTCGCCGTCAGCAACGGAACCGAAGTCATTCCATTTCTGATGAAAGACATCCGCGAAATGATTCAGATTTCAAAAATCAATCTGGATACTTCAATGATGATCAGCCTGACCAAGCTCCAAGCGGACGGTAAAGTCAGTTCAGACCCTCTCATGCCAGCTCCTGGCTCAACCGCTCTACTTGGCCTCATCGTCACGGGACTCGATAACACTCGCCCCGGATACAACTTCTTCCGTGACTTCAAGTCCGTCGCTCAAAACCTCAACGACCTGGAAGAAAAAGGAGTCGGAGGCCGTCTGATCGCGGCATTCAAGCGTTCGCCACTTTTCAAACTGCTCCAGATTCCGAAAGCGAACGCTCAAGCGGACGGTGAAGATCCCGTAATCGCGGCCGTTAAACGGTCGGCATTCTTCGGATCAATCGTAGCGGTCACAATCGTGACCGCATTCGTGCTTAAATATAAAAGCAAGGGTGTTCGCCAACGCCTCGATCAAATCCACAAATATCGTCGCGCTCTTGACCCTGAAAAAGTCGATGCCGAAAAAATGCGTGGATTTCGTGAGTTCATGAGAATCGAAGGTTCTATTCTCGCGTCCATCGCACAGTTCCCTTTGATTACACCCGGAATCGCCGTTCAGTACTTCGTGGATCGCCACATGCCATCGCTTGGCTCCGGTGACCACACGCTCATGCGAAAAGTACTCAACCAAACAATCTACCCGAACCTTCGACACTTCGGAAAAATCTCGGTTAACGAGAAGGTGACAATGCTCGGAACCGGCTATGCCGCGACCGCGGGTATCGGCATGGGGGCTCTTCACTACTTCTACGTCTTACCGATGTTTATTCAGTCCGTGACTCCATCTTTGCCTGATGGACTCGCCTATGCATTGAATGAGACCTTCAACCCGCAAAACCGCCAAACCCAAGCAACTCTGTTCACGAACCTTCTTGTGAGCGCAAGTATCGGGATTCTTCGTGGCCCCGCCGATTTCACCATGGATGCCAAAAGCCAGGTCATCGAAGAACTCTATTCGCGTGTCGACAACGATTTGAGACGCCAGGGCATAAATCCAGACGATCCGAAAATCCAAACGCGTCGTGAGCACATGCGTGAAGCGCTCGTGAACCTGACACTTGTTCAGAAAGGCTTGCCGACGTCCGCCGAAATTCTATTCGACACCATGAGCCTGTACAGCTCTGTCTCTCATAAGCGAGGATACGCGAGCCCGACGAACGACATACTTCTCGAGAACATCAATCCACTGGCAAGCCAGGACATTCCATTCGAAAAGGATGAAAACGGTCGTCTGCGTATGGGTGAAGACGGAAAGCCCGTTGTTCAAGAGGGCGGATTCATTCTCTCCTCACGCCGCGGTCTTCTGCCAAATGTCCTCGCTCGCGCGCTTGAAACAGCAAAGGCATGGCACCAACTCAATCCATCGACCGACACAGAGCAAGCTCTGCGTCTCGTTGAACGCCAAATCGAAAACTCAGAACGACTGAGAAAAATCTTGCCGAAAATGGCGCAGGCGTATCTCGGATACATAGAGAATCCGTCATCGATGTTTGGATCAAACGGCGAGCGCAACGAAAAGTTCCTGCGTTTCCAAAAGGAGATGAGCGAAATCAACAAGCTCGCTCTCACATTCCGACAAATGCTTGTCATGTCCAATTACGAAGGGCCAATTGAGTACACGGTTCGTTATCTCCCGAAGTCATGGGTTCAAACGCATGGCGCTCCCGCGGCCAATATGTCGGTTCTGTATGTACGCCAGGCCCTCGCGAGCTACCTCGACGGAGCGACGACCGAGAATATCGTGGCAAAGCGCGAAGACCTACTGAGCACTCGCCACAAAACTCAGGCCGAAGCGATTGAAGCAATGAGATCGCAACGTCCGGAGCTTTCAAAAACTACGGATGCGGAATTCATGTCGGACGCAAGCTTGCGCGCCGAGGTTCTGCAACGCATGAACATCCTCGCCAAACAATATGGCGACGACCAAAGGGCCGACGAAAACG
>JAVFAU010000027.1:4429-10988 GCA_034002335.1 Bdellovibrionales bacterium
CGCGGAGCGCTTTAAGTACAAAGAAGGTTGGTTCGAAGAGTGGCGCCACCGCAGCGTACTGCGCAAAGCTGAATCGCGCCTTGCCCGTTACACGGTCGCAAACGCGAGTAACCCAGAGCTTCTCTCGAAGGAAAACATCGAACTACGCCTAAAAGAGTTCTACACATCCGAGAGCGCGAAACAGATCGGCATGCATATTCAAGGGTATGCTTCTGAAAGCGAAAAAGACATGCGGCCTCAAGCCGGCGCTCCGTGGCAGTCAGAAAACTCGCGCTATGAATCTCTCTTGCGAGAGGTTCAGGAGAAATCAGACATTCTGGCCAAAGCACAGTATGAAACTCGCAATATTAAGGCGTACCTCGATAAGCTCAGCCCCATTGAGGCAACACACCTCAAAATCCAGCTGCACGCTTCTATCTTCGTTGCGGCGTACAGAGATGCAACGACGATGACCGATACGGTCAGTGCCCTTGACTCGGCCCAGCCGGGCATGACTCAGCGTCTTCGTCTCGCCCTCACAAGACAGACAGCCCGAGACCTGACGACGCTTCAACGCCTCGAAGCTGGCTACGGGGATACCGATCGAAAGATTCTGCGCCTTCGACAGCGTATTGTTTCAATCACGGCAAGCTCCGCGAATCGCGGGTTGAGACTCATCGATTCCATGTTCCATGACCAGAGCGTCGATCGCGGAGCTTTGGGTGTTATTCAGAGACGCGTTCCGTTCGCCGAAGAATTTGTGTCCGCAAACATACGAAACCTGAAGTTCTGGCCAGTCGCATTCACTGTGAGCTGGGCATGGAGTCACTTCGCTCTCGGAACAGGGATCTCTTATTCATTCTGGGTCACGGCAATCCTCACCCAAGGTATCTTCGTGATGATGCCTGTACAGTGGCTCTTTAGAAACTTCCGCATGCAGGAGTTTAAACCCTATGACAGTAATAAACCTGGCTGGTCTGGAGTTTTCCACCTCGGTGGCAAATATAGTATCGCTGAAGTTCTCGGCTACGGCGTCACCTTCTTCGCAATCATGCCTGCGGTCCTGCTCACGACCGAGGTCGGACGCCAACTCACTGAGCATATAGGAACACCCGTCGCTCGTATGGCACAGGGTATTTCGCTCACAGAAGTTTCAATTGCGGCGCTAACGGGAATCGCCTCGTACATCGCGGGAAGCAAGTTCTACGAAAAATGGAAAATGAAACGGACCCTGAGCCGTCTCTCGATTTTGGCCCCAGAACCAAGACCAGAATCAAAAGCAGAAACCACTCGCTCCGACTCTCTCGCCACGAACGGCGTAGTTCGAGGCGGGCGATGTGAATTGCTTTTTCAGCCGGCTCGCTAAAGAACCGGCCTTCTCGCGGGGCTACCTAAAAAATCTCTTTTAGGTAGCTCGTGAATTGCGGCAGAACCATAGTTCCGCCGTGTCCTCCAAATGGGAGAACCTGCGCTCTGTCACCAAAGACATCTTGAATCCAAGCGGCATCGTTTGAATTCAGGATGAAATCATCTTTCGCGTGCAAAACGAAAACGTCTTTCTCCGTACGAAGGTAGTCTTCGAACTGATAAAGACTTGTCGCGTGGTTGAGGTCCTGTCTGTCCCACTCGAATTTACGATCCAGCTTGAGTGTCGGCAGTATAAATAAATCGACGTAGCGTAAGAACGAAAACGCTTTTGCTTCGGCCATGCGATCATTGCGCTGAAAACGCGTCACCTTTTTCTTCAGAATCCCCAAGTCACGGACCTGCTGACTTGAGAAAATAACGTCGCGCAACCCCTCCCTGAAATTCTGTCCGATCAGATACTTGATCTCTCGCTGAGTTAAGCGCAGCTCCGAGAAAACCCGATCGAGTGTCGCAGTATCTTGCAAATCAAGTGTTCGACCTCCGGTCAGATACTTCTCCGCGAAGGCCGCGATTCTTCCCATGAGGGCCGACTGCGCTCCGGCGGAAAGCCTGTGACCTTCATCATAAAAACCATCAATGACCGATAGAGCGTGAAGCAAATCCAACGGTGGATGAATCAGAAGCGTCTTTTCAAACGAAAAACGTCCCTCGCGATCATCTATCTTCTTAAGAAAGACGCTTTGCAAAGCTCCCAAAGAATAACCGACAAGACCGTACGAAGCCGGGCTCACGCCGCGTTCCGCCCGCAACCTTGCCTCCGCCAGCCGCATCACACGA
Source organism: Bdellovibrionales bacterium (assembly GCA_034002335.1). Lineage (GTDB taxonomy): Bacteria > Bdellovibrionota > Bdellovibrionia > Bdellovibrionales > JAMPXM01. The sequence goes on from JAVFAU010000027.1 coordinate 6,614, forward strand.
TAGAGATCTTCGGCATCATGTGGGGCATACCCAGGCACAGCCGATTCACTACCCGAAACGGCGAATGTCCAAGAAAACGGATTGTCCAGCGTGACCGCATGATATCCCAAACGAAACATCTTCTCCGCAATGAAGTGCGCGACCGAAGAGTTCGAATTACCGGCTGTTCCTGGTATAATAAAGACGAGCGGAGCTTGAGGGTTTCGCTGCAAGAATGCACGAAACCGATTTTCGCGATGCTCCTCAAACAGAAACGTTTCCGCACGCGCCGGCAACGCCGTCACCCGGCCCTCGTATTTACCTTTCTCACCCGGCAAGGCCAGAACCTGTGTCAGCGTCATAGCTAACGGGTCCGACAGCACCTTAGGCAAAGTCGCGGCATCATAGGCGACTGGTGACGCCATCAACGAGCCGGTACCCAGCATCGCCACGAGAACGCACACACTTAGAAGCTTACGAGAATTAGATTTTAAAAAAAGATTTGCCCCCAAAGATCCGAAAGACGACAGCCCTCTCACCCTTATTCCCCCCACTGGAATCGCCACCCTCAGTCATTAGTGACGGTTTCACCCTGGGGCAAGTAAGGTTTCATCTTCGACCTAATTTACGCGTGGCCTCCGCGCCATCCGCCCACCGTTCGATTTTTCTTGTTCTGCGTCTTGAGGTGCCGCCAATCCGGGATACTTCAAATTGAGACTCCAGACAGCTTCGGCGGATCGAGTCAGATAAATGCGCCACTGACGATCTTGACACTCCCAATCCCCCCGTATTCGAGCTGCTTTCGCCCATTTGCAACACTATGTTGCCAATTGAGGGGAAATTGACTTTTAAGCCTCAAATCCAGTAGCCAACCCACATGACCAGAGTCTCCGGCTTTCTGAAGATCGCTCTATTCGCCTTAGCTCCCTTTTCGGTTTTCGCCGAAGCGGAAACACCCGTACCCACGGTCGTCATTGAGTCGCGAAGCCCGAATCCGAACGAGCTTGAACGGTCACGATCGATCACAATCATCACTGCTGCCGATATCGAAAAGAAAAAACCCCTCACTGTCGCTGATCTCTTGCGCGATGTCCCCGGTCTCGAACTTATCCGCCAAGGATCGACAGGACAGACGACATCCATTTTCGTAAGAGGCGCACGTTCCGAAGGAACACTCGTTCTTATCGATGGCATCGAAGCAAACGACGCCATGTCGCCCGGATGCGGTTTTGATTTCGCCTCTCTCTCGACGGACGGCATTTCTCGCATCGCCGTGTTTCGCGGCCCACAGAGCGTACGCTATGGCGCGGGCGCTCTCGGCGGCGTCATCAGCATCACGACAAAAGATGGTTTTACCAACACAGCGCAAGCCAACGCATTTCGCTACCGCCTCGAAACAGGTTCGTATCAAACCTTTCGTGCGTCTTCCGGCGGAACCGCGACCACGGCGATGTTCGGAATTCCGTTCAGCGTGACACTTGGGCTCGATCATCTTCAGACCGAAGGCGTCTCGGCCGCGCTCGTTTCTTCAACCGGACGCGACGGCGAAAAGGATGCGACCGACACGAATACCGCCTCGCTCAAAGCATCTCTTCAACCTACCCGGAACACGCAAATCGATGCCAGCATTCGCTATGCAAATGCCCGGGTCGACATCGATCGCCACGGTGGCCCTGACGGCGATGATCCGAACAATGTCAGTCGGTCCCAGCAGCTATTCTCCGGCCTCAGTTTAACCCAGCGCTCCTTCGCCGATCGGCTCAAAACAACCGCCGGTTTTTTCTTTTCAGAGACCGATCGTGAAACAGAGAACAAACCCGACAATCAACCGGGCTACAGTGACACGACAGACTCCCGCGATCATTTCATCAGCGAAACGAGAAAACTTCAGCTCGATAACGAGTTCGTCATCACAGACCACCACACGCTTCTTTTTTCGTTTCAGTGGCGCGAGGAAAGCGGGCACGCGCACTCCACGTTCAATGGCTCCTCTTCGACACTTGATCGCCGCACCCAATCTATTTCCGGCTTCGGAACCACTTACCTCTACGAATCCAAGACTTGGTTTTCCGATCTCGGGGCCAGAGTTGATCAAAGCTCCGTCGTCGGCAACATCGCCAGCTACCGACTCGCTTTCGGTCGCAACTTCTTCGACGGTTCGACCAAAGCATCGGTTGCGTACGGTACAGGGTTTAAACTTCCTAGCCTCTATCAGCTCTACTCGATGTACGGAGATAGAAACCTTCAACAAGAACATTCAAATGTTTTGGAGTTCAGTCTCGAACACTCGATCTTCGATCTCGCTCACGCCAGCATCACTGTCTTTGATTCGGAGTTCATCGACCTCATCGACTACAGCATGACAACCAACCGCTACTTCAACGTGAGCGAAGCCAGGAACCAAGGCCTTGAATCGGAACTACAAGTTAAATTCGATGAGGTTCTTTCTCTTACGCTGACCTACGCGTATCTGGAATCTCAAGATAAAAGCACTGGTCTCGGACTCCTTCGGCGTCCTCGACATGCGACAAGCGCCGCATTCACGTATAAACCCGACATCAAGAGCGAAATCTCGATTCGCTACCGTCGCCGCGGAGAGCGCCCCGACATCGATCCCGTTTCGTTCAATCGCGTGACCAACCCGAGCTACGACGTGCTTGATCTCGGAACCGGCGTGGAGGTTCTGCAAGACGTGACTCTTCATGCGCGTATCGAGAACATACTCGACACGCGCTACGAAGAAGTTGCAGGCTACGGCACGCCGGGACGTTCGTTCTACGTCGTCTTATCGGGAGCGCTTTAAGACCGCCCCCAGGGGCAAGTGGTCCGAAACACCCATGACGCCCGAACGATCCTCGAAACTAAGCGGATGCCCTTCGGCATTCACCTGGCCATCATACGCCGTCAAAACCTCAATCGAAGATCGGTCCAACGCCCACGCCCCGCCACCGCTTAGGTTTTTTGAAAAGACCATCCAATCCAGAAACGACCAAACCTTGAGCGGACGGTAGTAATAGGTCCCCCGACAATCCCCACAACCTTCCGCATGTGCGACAAGCCAGTCTTTTGCGACTTCGACCGTGCGCTGTTCTTTTTCGTTTTCTTCCGCCGTAATATTAAAATCGCCGGCCGCAACCACGTAGTGCGTTTGCGCCAACGGAGCCGACAGTTCTTTAAGGAAAGCCAAAGCCTGCGTTCGCAATGCCGCCGGATGCATTGGATTCGGCAAATGTAGCGAATAAGCCATCAGGAGAGAACCGTCCGGCAGCTTCAGCTCGGCCGCCAGAATTCCTCTCGTATCACCAAGAGACTTCGCCTGCTCGGCGCGGCTTTGACCTTCAAAGCGAAATGGAATTTGATGAAGCTTCGGAGGACTGTTCAACGGAAGCTTCGATAAAATAGCGACATCGATGCCGCGCTTATCCTGTCCTTCGATTAAGACGACTTCCTTGTAGCGCGAGCCCAAATACTCACGGTTAAGCCGTTCGAGCACGGCTTTGTTTTCGACTTCGGCGAGAAAAATGACGTCGGGCCCCTCGCCTTTTTTGACTTGCAAGATGGCGCCGGCAAGACGTTTCATTTTCGCCTGAAGCTTCTCTTCCGTCCAATCCTTCAGAAGACACTCATCTTTCCAACTCTGCACTTTGATCTTCGCGCAGAATGCTTTGTGAAAGGCCGTCTGTTTCGCCGAAAGAGGCAAAAACGCGTAGTCGTCTTTTCCCTCATCATGGGTCGTATCAAAAAGATTCTCGACGTTAAAACTCATCAGATAAACGTCATCAAGACCAGACGATTGGCGCTTCTGCACAAGAGAGCACCCAAACGCACCAAGCATCAGCACCAGAATCATCGCCATCACGTACGGACGCGGCATCTTCATCCATTCATTTCTCACATGATTTCTCACAAAAACTCCTCATCTCGTTTTGCTGATTTCTCTTTTTTCGGAGCTTAGCGACGGCGCCTTGCGTACTCCGTACGACATAAACTCACACACTCCGCTTCGTCACGCGCACCGAGCCGTGCCCCACGTGAAGTCGCGACAAAATCATCCTCTTCAAAAAGAGTCGCTGTCGTACAGTCCGTCAAGTCACGTTCTTCTTTTAACCAACCGACGTAATCGACAACCTTGAGACTTGTCGCCAGACCGATCAAACAGCCGACATGGCAATGGGCGACTTTGTCGGAACGCAGCCCTGCCGCCGCCTCACGAGAGCTGCGATAAACAGAGTACGCCGTCGCCAAATCAAAAAGACCAACCGATGGCACACTCATGGCTCGCCAATCCGAAAGCGCTTTCTGATACTCATCAAGCGACGCGAACACTTTTCCCGTGCGCACATCGACCTCCTTACGAAAACACGAGGTCACTTCGGATTGGATAAGATCAGGCAAG
>JAVFAU010000028.1:0-10628 GCA_034002335.1 Bdellovibrionales bacterium
TTCATGGTACGACATTGGGTGGAGTGAAGTTTGACCCCGTCAAACGTCATCCGACGGTGGGAAACCGCGTGTTGATTGGAGCGGGAGCCAAGGTGTTGGGACCGATCACGCTCGGAGATGATTCCAGCGTCGGCGCCAACGCGGTTGTGATGGAAGACGTTCCAGCAGGGCATCGTGTGTCGGCGCCAGCTTCGTCGATTCACGCCCGTCGTGGGTTTGATGGACGAACGGGTGAAGAGTCGTAATGTCCACAGAAGTGCCGAAAGAAGTGCCGACAGATATGCCCGGTTCCAAATCGCCGTTTAAGTCGCCTTTGTTTGCGATATTTCTGATCGTCGCGGTCGATGTGCTCGGGTTTACCATTATTCTTCCTCTTCTTCCCTTCTATGCGCAGAAGTTTGGGGCTTCGCCTCTCATCGTAGGGGTACTTGCGACGACGTTTGCGGTCTGCCAGCTCGTCTCGGGCCCTATTCTTGGACGAGTGTCCGATAGATACGGACGCAAGCCGATTCTAATGCTCAGTCAGGCGGGAACGTTCGTTGGCTTCATTTTACTTGGGGTCGCGAACTCTCTGCCTTTGATCTTTTTATCGAGAATCATCGACGGGGTGACGGCGGGTAATCTCTCAATCGCGCAGGCGACGATTGCCGACGTGACTCCCCCTGAGGGCCGCGCCAAGGCTTTTGGTATCATCGGCATCGCGTTTGGTTTTGGATTCATTCTTGGGCCCGCGATTTCAGCGGCACTTTCGCCAATCGATGTTCATTATCCGGCGTACGTTGCAGCCGGCCTTTCGGCGCTTTCGATTGTCGCGACGTGGTTGTTTCTCCCGGACGCTCAACAGCGAGTGGATTCAAGCGAAAATGCGAAGTCGGCAAAGAAGCTTGCGTTCTATTTTCGTCGACCCGAGATGCGTTGGCTGCTTATCGAGTTTTTGATTTTCGGTTTTATCTTCGCCGGGTTCAACTCGGGGTTTGCTCTCTTCGCGGAGCGCCGCTTTACCTGGAACGGTCAGCCGTTTGGCGCTCACGAGGTTTCCATTCTTTTTACCTACTCAGGCTTTCTTGGGTTGATTCTTCAGGGGTTTATTCTCGGGCGACTTGTAAAGGCTTATGGAGAAACAAAGCTCATTTGGGCCGGTTTCGCCTCGATGCTCGTAAGCTATCTTTTACTTTCGCAAGCGTTCTCGATTGTGGCGCTCGTCATCGCGAGCACGATCGGTTCGTTTGGAAACGGTGTTATCAGGCCCGCGCTTACGGCGTTGGTTTCGCGCGCGGCTGATCCGCGTGAGCAAGGGGCGGCGCTTGGTGCGACTCAGTCGCTTGTGTCGCTTGGACAGGTTTTGGCGCCACTGCTTTCAGGAGCGATTATCAACCTCTCCGGAACCCACCCGATCGCTTTGGCTGTTTGGGGCTGGTGGCTTGCGGGCCTCGCGGGCCTGGGCCTTTTGGTGCACCACTTTGTGCGGCCTGTCTCGTCAGGTCAGGGTGAAGCAGTATCATAAACTCGGCTTTGCGTCGGTCTTCGGGGCGGGCGCTCCAGCGTTTTGAAAGTTCTTGGAGTGTTCCTTCGTAGACGGCTTCTGTCTCAGACGTAAAGTCGCAGCCGAGAGTCGCGTGACGAGTCGGCATGGCCTGCGCGAGCTCTTGGAGTAGTTTCTCGAGCCGATAAGGGGTATCCATGACGACGGTCGGGCGGCTCTCTTGAGCGAGACGCTGAAGTGCTGAACCGCGTTCTTCGCGAGAGGCGGGTAGGAAGCCGCGAAACACGAATTCATCAAGGCGAATACCCGAGAGACTCAAAAGGCACATCAGGCTTGAGGCTCCAGGCGCGCTCGAAGAGCGAAGGCCGCGTGCTCTTAGCTCTCGAACCAGAGGAGCTCCTGGATCGCAAAAGCCAGGTGTTCCGCAGTCTGAAATCAAGGCCGTGAACCCGCCTGAGCGCTGAATCTCTTCGATGCGATCCGCGAGGGCCTTTACGTCTTCGGGTTTTGAATGTTCGTTGAGAACTTCGAGATCGTTTGGTTCGCCCGGCGGCGTGCGTGGGCGTCCGACTTTTTTTAGAAGTGTCGTGAGAGGACGGAACTCCTCTCCAATGACGAGTTTCGCGTCCAAAAGAAGGCGTGTCGCTCTTGGAGAGAGGTCGTCGTCGTGACCAATAGGGGTAGCGATCAGATAGAGTGCCGTCATGGGGTGTCAAACTGGACGATTTTAGGGTTACGGGTCAAGATGAAGTGATGAGTTTATTGTGGAAGAGGCTTGAAACGAAAGAACTTCTCGCGACGGGGTTCTTTAGGTTGCGTGAGGACAAGTGCGAGATGCCTGACGGCCGCATCATGCCCCGTTACTACGTGATGGAGTTTCCGGACTGGGTGAACATCGTTCCGGTCACCCACGACGGTAAAATCATTTTGGTTGAGCAGTACCGCCATGCGAGTGGCCGCGAGCATCTTGAGATTCCGGGCGGCGGGATTGAGGCGAAGTCCGGCGAAGATCCCAAGCGCGCGGCGATACGCGAGCTGCAAGAAGAAACGGGTTTCGTGCCGGAGGACATTCGCCTTGTCGGGCGTCACTATCCAAACCCGGCGATGCAAAACAATGCGATGTGGACCTATGTTGGTTTCGGTTGTCGCAAGCTCGCGGAGCCGGCGCCGGATGCGTACGAAGACATTCGTGTCGTGCAGATGCCGGTTCACGAAGTCTACGAAAAAATTCGTTCAGGAGAGATCGATCACTCGATTGTTGTCGCATCTCTGCTGTACGCGATGTCGTTTCTTGGTGTTAGATAAGAGTCTCGCGGTTTTTAGGGAGTAGGGAAAAATGCGCTTTCTTGAAGTCATGAATTCTTTGATCGATCTCGATAATTTTGAATTCGTCGCGAAGATGCTTCTTGCGACGGTGTGCGGGGCGGTGCTTGGTTTTGAACGCAAGCTGCACACGCGTCATATCGGGATGAAGACGAATTTTCTAATTTGTACGGGCTCAATGCTCTTTGCCGACTTGGGCTTGGAGCTTGCTCAATCCGTTGGTGGCGATGCTTCGCGTGTGACGGGGCAAATCGTGACGGGCGTTGGTTTTCTCGGTGCGGGCGCGATTATGCGTTCAGACGGCGCGAATATCGTGGGCCTTACATCGGCAGCGGTTGTGTGGGTGAATGCGGCGATCGGCGCCGCCATCGGTCTCGGGTTTTATCCGGAAGCCTTTTACTTTACGCTCATCATTTTGGTGATCATGCCGATCCTGCATAAGTTTGAACAAAAGCTGCCGAAACCGACGTTCTTTCCGGATCCCGTAGACGAGTCTAGTTCGGAAGGGGCGCCGCCACGACGTAAGATCGGCAAGAGAGTGATCGACTAGGTATCGATGCGTTTCGCATCCGATAATCAGGCGACGACCGAACTGGATTGCCAGTTCAGGAGTGGGATTTCGTGGTGGTCGGGGTTGTCGAAGTTGACCTTGCACGGAAGGCGCATCCCGAGTTCGAGATTGGTTGGGAGCGCCGTCGGATGAAAGCTCACGCTTCGTAGAAGCCATTCCGCACCCGTATCAGGGTGAATCCATCGACAGACCAAACGAATCATGCGTGCGTTTTGAATGCGTTCACTGGTGGCCTCGAGTGCGACGAGCGTGCAAACCGTGTCGGTGCCCGAGAACGAGTGGGATTGCGCGAAGGGCTGGCGTTCGTCTGCCCGCAATTGTTTGAGGGAGCGAACGAGAAACGCCGAGAAAAGAAGCCACGTCACTCCTGCGAAGACTGTAAAAATCGTCGCGAGGGTGGATGAATGCGAAGGGGTAAGAACCGCGCGGATATCCGATGGATTCTCCGGGTTGTAGTAGATCGTCGTCGTGTCGCCGACCGAATATGAGACGCTCTCGGAAAGATAACGAGTGTCCGCTCGTTGTTCGAAGATGACGCCGTCGATTTTGTATTGGAAAACGGGAACGTTCACGTGGGTGGCGAGGGAGCGCTCCGTGTTTGACGAATTTGTCTGAGGAAGAAGTTCTTCCTTTAGAATTTCCACCACTTCCGCGGTTGTCGGCAGGGCTGAAATCGCGAAAATCTGACTTTTTTGAAATGTGAAAACCGAAACGCCGGTAAAAAGCATCGCGACCACGAGGCAAAGACCGGCCATCATCGTGAGATCGCCTGATGACGGTCGTCTTCGACGAAACTGGTATTTAGAATGGAGCGCTAGGCGATAAAGAAATTCAGGCACAAAGACGTTTCGGAAAATCGCCGCCGAATCTTAATGTTTAAGAGTAGGGCCTTCGCAGATGCGCAACATAAGATGTCTTGCAGCTTCGCCGAAGGTCGAGAGCGTATGTTTATTGGGCGTTGATTTTGGACTCGAGCTCCGCCCAACGAGCGTAGAGACGATCGATATCGTTTTGCTGTGAAGCGATGCGCGAATAGAGTTCGGCTTGTTCTGGGCCGCTGCCGACTTTTGATGCCGAGGTCTCGAGTTCCGCCAGCAGTCCTTCGGCTTGAGCGATCTGTTTTTCCATTTGCTCGAATTCGAATTTATCTTTGTAAGAAACTTTCGTCGCAGGTTTTTCGGCGGATTGCGAGGGGGCTGTGCCACTTGCTCCGTGATTCGAGGTCGTCTGCTTGGTTGGAGTTTTGAGCGCGGATTGCGCGAGTTCTTGTGTACGTGCCTGTTCCCATTGAAGGTACGAGGCGTAGCGCACGAGTTTTGGCGCCGCCGTGGTTCCAAACGCCCATATTTCATCGGTCACATTGTCGAGAAACGTACGATCGTGACTGACAATCAAAACCGCGCCCGAGTACTCGTCGAGAGCTTCTTCAAGTGTTTCGAGCGTGTCGAAATCGAGGTCGTTGGTCGGCTCGTCGAGAATCAAGAGCGAGGCCGGTTCAAGCAAGATCTGCGCGATGCGAAGGCGCGCTCGTTCTCCGCCTGAAAGCCGTCCAGCCGGAAGATCGACTTGTTCGGGGCGAAATTGGAATTTCGACAGATAGCCTTTCACGTTCACGGCCTTGCCCTGGTACACGACCGAATCGCCCTCGCTTGCGAGATTTCGCATGACGGAAAGATCCGAGTCGATTGAATCGCGGCCTTGTTCAAAATGCACCACACGAAGGTTGTCGGCGCGCACGACTTTTCCGGTGGTCGGCTCTTCTTTTCCGATCAGAGTACGAATGAGCGTCGTTTTTCCACAACCGTTCTTTCCAAGGAGACCGATGCGTGAGCGCGACGTGATGAGCATCGAGAGATCGTCGAACAGAATCTGATCTTCGCCATTGTTGACGGTTTTTGAAATCGCTTTTGCTTCAATCAGTTTTTCCGGCGCTCGGGAGCTGTCAGCAAAAGAAACCTCAAGCCGGTTTTTGCGATTGAGAGACTTTAAACGCGAGACTTCTTGCGCCAAAGTGTCGGCGCTGTCGATGCGCGCGCGCTGTTTGGTTTGTCGGGCTTGAGCGCCTCGTCTTAGCCATTCGGTTTCGCGTCGTAAACGGTTGGCCAGACGTTTTTCGCGTTCGCCGAGGTTGGCCATGATCTCGGCCTTGCGCTCGAGATACGTCGCGAAGTTGCCCTCGACGACGAGGATTCCGTTTGGATGTCGTTGATCGAGTTCATAGAGAGAATCAACCGTGCGCGTGAGAAACAAGCGGTCGTGCGAAACAAGAACATAGGCGATGGAGCCTTCGGTTAAAAAATCTTCGAGCCAGGAAATCGATTCGACATCGAGATGGTTCGTAGGCTCATCCATCAGCAAGAGATCGGGTTCGATCACGATGGCGGCGGCAAGTTGCACGCGCCTCTTCCAGCCACCGCTCAGGCTTTCGATGCTCTCATCGGCAAGAGCTGAGAGCAGGAGTTTTGAAAGCGTCTGTTCGGTTCGTCTTAGAACCTGCGGATCAAACGGGTCGATCTTCGCGTTTTCCAGTGCGGCGTGGAGCGCCTCGCGAACGGTTTGCCCAGCGGGAAATGCGGCATCTTGTTCAAGTAAGGCGACGCGTAGGCCTCGTGCCGCCGTGACTTCGCCGCCATCGGCTGTGACTGTTCCCGCGATGATTTTAAGAAGTGTCGATTTGCCGGCGCCGTTTGCGCCCACGAGTCCGATACGCGCTTTTTGCGGCACTCCGAACGAGAGGTCTTTGAAGAGCAGGCGCGAGGCGAAGCTCTTTTCGAGTTTGTGTCCTGTGAGAAGCGGGATTTCAGGAGTCGCAGAGGGAGCTTTCGCCATGTTTAGGTGTCGTTTCCTTAGAAGTTCTAACTTTTACGAAAGTCGAAGTGAGTGACTTTGATATGGTTGGTATCGACGGACTCCAAGCCGCTATGGCAGGTGTCGAGCAAAACGATGTCGATCGATGGCACGCGTTTGATGACGGCATTGATGTTCACCGGTTCATTTTCAAAAAGACAAAGGTGTCGATACTGTTTCACGAGATCGACCATGATATCGGCTTTGAAATGGGCGTCGTTGAGGTCCTTTGTCGGCTTTAGAACGAGGCGCGACCGATCGCCGTCGAGAGGAAACCCCGTGCTTTGAAGCGAGCGCAAAGTGCCTTCTTGCATGCGTTTCACGTCTCGACCCGTCAGGTATAAAACTTCGGAACCGTGTCGAAGGCATTCTTCGACAAACGACACGGCGCCTGGAAGTGGGAAGTCGAGCTCAAGGAACTCGTTTGAGAAAAAGCCCTGTGCCCAGTGCCTTTGGATGTCGCGAAAAAAATCGGGTTCGTCTTCGGCGATGATTCCAATGCGTGCGAGAGGTTCTTTGAGGCCCCAGTCGGTGCGATGGATTTGAATGCTCTTCAAGAGTTCGCAATGCTTCGGGTACTTCGCAAGCATCTCGTGGTTGGGAAAGGTCGCAAGAATCGCCGAGACGCGCCGAGTGAGATCAAACAGCGTGGAGTCCAAGTCGAACACCATGAGGCTTTCGCGAAAGGGCATCTGCTGAATTTTCGAGAGGACGTTTGAGAGGCCAATTCCCTGAGTCATAGGGTTTAGTCATACCGGGACGGATTCAAGGTCAATTGAATTTCGAGTGAGATGGGGGATTGAGTGGTTGATCTGTCCGGATGATGGAATTTTGAAGGTGGATACCTGCACGCGGCGTTTGGCGGCCGAAGTGGTTTGAATTTTAAGTAAAATCAGGCGGTTAGGTATGTGCCATGGCTTGTTGGTTACAGGTTGAAACTTAAAAGGTGCTGAGGGTCGATGAATCCGCACCCATTGACTTATGTAAAAATATAAGTTATATTTTTTGATAAATACGGAGTGTCTTTGAAAGACGGCAAAAAGAGTAAGGAAGCGTGGAAGGTTGTCCTCTCATCTCAAGTCCAAGCCGAGTTTGCTAAGGATTTTAAAAATGGACAGAAATCGAAGTTTTGGTAGTGAGGGTGACACCGGACCACGACTATAGGAAACGGTAGAGGTGATTTTAATGTCGAAAAAAATGATGGATTTTTTAAATGAGTTTGATTCCAAAGAACTCACCAGCGGACAGTTGATTCGAAGCTTCAGAACCTCGAAGAGGCTAACCTTGAAGGACATGGAAGAAATCACGGGCATGAAATCGACGAATCTCAGCGCGATTGAGAACGACAAGATTTCGCTCGGCGTACATTCGGCCGAACTTCTCGCGGCCGCGCTGGGCTTGCATCCAACGGACATACTATTTCCGAATGGCCAGTGGGCGAAGTCGAAGCAGATTCTGCGAATTGAAAAGAAATCGTCCGAGTTGATAAAACGAAAAGAGAAAGCTGTTTAGCCCTATCCTGATGATGTGTACGCATTGTGATACCAGGCTTTGTACGTGATCTTGGATGCCCAAGCCCGCTTTAGGGGTGGTGCCTGTGCGGTAGGCTGTCGAAGATCATAACGCATCGGGCTAACGTGGCGTATTGATTCAATCCTGACAGATTCCAAGCTTCCCCTAAGGCCATCAGTTTTGTACAAGCGGACTTCGACTATTTGAAGGGGAAAGTATGGAACGGAACGTTCGTGTGACACTGTCGCGTTTGGCACTGGTGGCTTTGGTGATCGTATCGGGCGCGTTGGCTGGGTGCGAATTCAAAAAAGCGGAAGTAGGCTCGGCCGAAAACCCGATTAAACTGTTCTTCGTTCCTTCGGTCGACGCGAAAGTTATCGATTCAAACTCGAAGGTCATGAAGGAGTGGCTCGAAGCCAATACTCCGTACAAGTACGAGATCAAAATTCCTCAGTCGTACATTGCGGTCATCGAGGCTTTCGGTTCCAAAGGCGCGGATATCGCGGCCCTCAATACATCGGGTTACATCAAGGCACACGAAAAGTACGGCGCGGAAGCCCGTCTCATCGTCATTCGCCACGGTAAGAAAACATACCAGTCACAGTTCATCGCCAAGAAGGGCCGCTTCAAGAGCTTGAAAGACCTCGAGGGCAAGCGCGTCGCGTTCGTCGATGCGGCTTCGATGTCGGGTTATCTCTTGCCTCTTAAGATGCTTCACGACGCGGGCGTGAAGCTTGGCGGCGATCCGATCTTCGCAATGCGCCACGATAATGTCGTCTCGATGGTTTACCAAGGGCAGACGGACGCGGGTGCGACATTCTATTCGCCGCCAGACGAAAAAGAAGGAATCCAAGACGCTCGTCGTTTGGTTCGCGCGCAGTATCCCGATGTCGAGAACCAAATTGAAATCGTTCAGTTGACCGATGAAATTCCAAATGATCCCATCACGTTCCGCAAAGACCTTCCCGAGGCGGTGAAGACGGCGGTAACAGATGCGTTCTTAGCTATGGTGAAAACTCCGGAAGGGCTTGAAGCATTCAAAGCTGTTTACGGAGTTACGGGTATTGAGCGCGCAACGGATGCGGATTTTGATTCGGTTCGCGAAATGTTGAAAAAGCTGAACAAGTCGGCAGACGATCTTTTGGGTAAGAAGTAATGAGCACAACGACGATCAATTCGGAAGCGAACCACGGTTCGAAAACTGTCGGTGGAGACACGGACAACATTCTTTCCATACGCAATCTTGTAAAGACCTATCCAAACGGGACTCAGGCTCTTAAGGGCGTGAGTTTCGATGTGAAACGCGGCGAATTTTTGGTCGTCATCGGTTTGTCTGGTTCGGGTAAGTCGACGCTTCTCCGTTGTGTGAACCGCCTTCATCACCCGACATCCGGCGAGATTATCTACCGCCCAAAAAACGGTGCGGCCGTTGATATCGCGCAGGCGGAAGGCGAAGAGATTCTTAAGATTCGCCGTCGCATGGGCATGATCTTTCAGCATTTCAATTTGATTCAGCGTCACTCGGTTTTGAACAACGTGCTTTACGGCGCGTTGGGTGGAACGGGATCGCTTCGTTCGATTCTTGGAATGTTCTCGAAAGAAGATGAAACGCGGGCGATGGACTATCTTCGTCTCGTCGGTATCCAGGACAAGGCGCACTTCCGTGCGGCTCAGCTTTCGGGCGGTCAGCAGCAACGGGTTGCGATCGCGCGCGCGTTGACCCAGGCGCCGGACGTGTTGTTGGCCGACGAGCCCGTGGCGTCACTCGATCCGGCGACATGCCACGTGGTCATGGACTACCTTCGTCGCGTGAACCAGGAGCTTGGTCTTACTATCGTTTGTAACCTGCACTTCCTCTCGCTCGTGCGTCAGTATGCGACTCGCGTTGTGGCGTTGAAGGGTGGAAAGCTGGTTTACGAAGGTTCTCCGAATGATATCAACGATGCTTGGTTCTCCCAAATCTACGGAGAGGGTGCCAAAGAGGTTCACATCAACTGATCGGCCTGAAGCAGGCCCTTAGGATTTACAGACATGGCGCAAGTAAACTCTCATTTGGCAGCGGAAAAAGGGGCGATGGTTCGCCGAACTATTTTAGATGCGGTGATCTTCGCATATTTGGGATTCACGGTCCTGGCGATCACGGGTCATAAGGAAGCGGATTTGATTCCGATGGTTCCTCAATTGGCCACGATCTTTTTGGGCGTTGCGGTCTTAGGGGCGCTGGTCTCGATCGTCGTCAACAAGATGGGAATTAAAACACTCGGTTGGCAGATCTATGCTCCGCCGCACTTGCGGATGAAGTCGACAGAAGAGCTTGCAACCCCTGTTTACAAAACATTCTGGGGCATTCAGATGTTGCTCGCAGTCGGTGTGACGACTCTCGTCGGCATCAAGATGACTGAGATCGACATCATTAAGCTTCTTGAGGCGGATCGCTTTCATCATGCGATGCGACTCTTTGGGCAGTTGTTCACTCCGGATTGGTCGATTCTACCCAAGGCTCTCGTAAAAGTTGTCGAGACGATTTACATCGCGTTCATCGCAACCGTCATCGCGATTCCGATCGCGTTTGTTTTGAGTTTCATGATGGCTCGAAACATCATGGGCAACTCGAAACTTGGGTTCGCGATCTACGCGACTCTTCGAACGGTATTCAACGTTTCGCGTTCGATTGAGCCGGTTCTTTGGGCGATCATTTTCTCTATCTGGGCGAGCTTTGGTCCTTTTGCCGGAATGCTTGCGTTGCTCGTTCACTCGATCGCGTCTTTGGCGAAGCAGTATTCGGAGATCGTCGAAGGTATCGAGGATGGCCCGATTGAAGGGGTCGAGTCGACGGGTGCGTCGCGCCTTCAGGTGGTATGGTTTGCGGTCGTGCCGCAGGTCGTGCTTCCG
>JAVFAU010000029.1:0-10572 GCA_034002335.1 Bdellovibrionales bacterium
TCGCGTTACGAGAACGGAGTTTGGATACAACACCTTAAGACGTTCGACACTCGCCGCACCTTGTTCCGTCGCGATCTGACTGTCGACTCGCGCAACGCTCACCAAAGCCGCAACGGGAGGATTCTCTCGCTTCGCCAGTTCCGACCAAACCGTGTCCGCACAGTTTTGATCGCCAGCTCGCTCGCAAAGTCGCGCTTCAAGAATCGCACTGATCATCGGAACACGTTTGTCTTGGTCGCGACCGGTATCACGACCCGTTCGGCTTAGTTTTGTAAACCGAAGAGTCCCCCGCGCTTCGTCGTCTCTTCCCTGCATCATCAGACTGAAGGCGTTGACGGCCTGTAAATCGACATCTCCACTGCGAGTGGTCAGGCTCTCCGCAATCAACGACTGCGCTTCGGCACGGCGATCCGCCTTCACCAAAGCCAACCCATGGAGCGCGCGAGCGCTGTTTGTCTTCACTCGGTCCGCATGCTCTTTTACGTGCGGCAGGAACTCGCGCCAGCGCAAGGCTTCGAAATAAAGAAGCGGATCATAAAAGAACTCTTCCGTTTGAAAAGGATCGGCATCCAGAGCCAAACGAAGCTTTTGATTCGAGCGACGTTTATCTCCGGCGCTCCAATCGGCAACCGCACCCATCGCGAAAACTTCCTGGCGCCAAGCCGCGAGATTCTTTACGTCGTCGGCCTCATTCGCGACTTCGGCGGCGAGCTTCGATTCGCCCTTTTTGAGGTGCACGAGAATCCGTAAAAGACGAGCGGGCGTCGCAAGCGTTGGGTGGTTCTCCAATTTCTTAAGCGTCTCAATGGCCGCTTCATTCTTTCCCGTGGCCGTTTGCGCCGCAGCCAAATTGAAAAACGCCACGGGACCAGCATCAGAATCCCGCACGAGTTCTTCGAGAGCCGCTCTCGCCTCTTCGGGCTGTTCGCTTTGAAGCTGTGCCACAGCTAGGGCCACTCGGCCGCGCGCCTTGGCCTCAGTCGTTGGAAGCTTCGGAATCAAGGCTTCAAGCGCGCGCTTCGCGCTCAAGGCTTCGCGCTCGATACGAAGCTTCAAAATGGCTTGGCGAAGCGTCGTTTCGAAATCCACCTTCAAATCAGGACGAGACTCGCGGTTGATTTGATCGTAGAGCTTCAGAGCGCGCGCAAATTCCGCCCTTTGCCAAGCGCGATCGGCCTCTAAGCGAACGTGCGCAAGGTTCCCCGAGCGCAAGCCCGCGCGTCTTGCGGGAGCGATATTGAAAATATAAACGCTCGTGAGAATCACAGCGACCACGACTCCGACGATCACCCAAAGAACGCGCGAGGTTTTGCTCACGAGATTCGACGAATCACGTTTTGCTTTCTTTTTCTTCGAACCTGGCGGCGTGTAGGCAAGCGTACTGTGGATGTTTCGTTTTTCACCGCCATCACGCAGATTATTTTTGCCGGACGGCGTGGGTCGCTCGATCTCGCGCGCCGAGGCGTGATGAATCATCTCACGTTCTTCGGTTTCCGAAACGACTTCTGCGTCCGAGATACGCGAGACGTTGATCGACGAATCGAATCTCGCTTGCGTCGCATGCCCCTGAACAACGGAGTGCTCGTCGAGAATCGGGGTCAACTCATCCGCGTCGGCATGAGCCGTGACCGTCGGCGTTCCGCCCTCACCTAGACCATCGACCTCGGTATCATCACGCACCGTCATCAAGCCGGTACGAATCTCTTCGACGACCGGCGCGAATATCGCCTCGTCCCGAATATGTCGCCAACGCGACTGGGGAGCAATGACCTCGTCGATCACGACGAGTTCTTTGGCCCGAAGAAGACGAATCACTTCTCCCGTATTCATCGGCCCCAACACCTGATCCCCGCTCTTCACGAGCCACAAGGAGTCTTTTCCCGGAGTCGGCCTTGAGTTCTTACTAGATGTCGATTCGCTTGTTGTCGATTGATCGCCTGCGGTCACTCCGCCTCCTAAGCCCCCATTTTCACTTAAAGAAGACTCCGAAAGAAGCATTTAATAGGTAACGGTTCCCTTTTTGGACGTCGACGCCAGCTTCGCTGGTCGCATACGAAAAAGAGAACTGTGAACCGTTAGTGACGGAAGTGACGTGTGCCAGTGAGAACGGTCGAGATGCCAAGAGCCTCGGCGCGACTCAATACTTCTGAATCACGAATCGAACCACCAGGCTGAATCACCCAGCGAATGCCCGCTTCCGCGATCAACTCCATTGAATCCGCGAAGGGGAAAAACGCATCGCTCGCCAAAACGACAGGACCAACCGTGTTCGGATGATGCTTTCGCATGCGAGCAATCGCCTGTTCAACGGCATCAACTCGGTTCACCTGGCCCATGCCCAAGCCCACCGTCGAGCCCTCGTTCACAATCGCAATCGCGTTGGAGCGCAAGTGCGCGCATACCTTCCAGGCGAGCAGAAGATCCGTTTTCACGCTGTTTGGAATCGAAGGTCCAGCCGCTCCGCTCGCCGCAGGCCCCATGATCTTCCAGGTCTCCATCCAATCGTTCGTACGATCCGCCGTCTGCACCAAATAGCCGCCCGCAATCGTGCGAAACTGCCTATTCGGACGATGGTCCAAGAGCCCCGGCCAAGACAAGATGCGAAGATCTTTCTTCACCTTCAAACGCTCCAAGGCGTCCGCATCAAACCCGGGCGCGATCACGCACTCGAGAAAAATCGACGCCATCGCCTCGGCCGCCGCGAAATCGACTTTGCGATTGAATGCGATGATGCCACCAAACACGCTCACCGGGTCCGCCGCGATCGCACGACGAACAGCAACCGCAACCGAACCGCCGCCCATTGAAGAAGGATCGACACCCGTTCCCACCCCACACGGGTTGTTATGTTTCACAGCCACCGCGGCTGGGTTTCGAAATTCGGTAACGGCCGCACACGCGGCATCGAGATCCAAGAGGTTGTTATAAGAAAGAGGTTTTCCATGAAGAATCTGAGCCTCATGTAAACCCGATCGCGCCATCGGATCGCGATACCAAGACGCCTTTTGATGCGGATTTTCTCCGTAGCGAAGTTCCGTGACCAGACGACCATTGAGACCGTTCCACGACTCGACTTCCGACGAGAGGCTTCGCGCGATGAGATCGTCATAACGGCTCGTGTGCGAAAACACCTTGGCGGCGAGCAAACGACGATCTTCGAGAGTCGTTCCGTTTGTTTTAGAACGGACCCATTCGTAATCCTGCGGATCGCAGATAACGGTCAACCGTGCGTGGTTTTTCGCCGCTGACCGCAACATGCTCGGACCGCCGATGTCGATGAACTCGATAAGGTCATCGCCCTCAACGCCTTTTTCTTTCGCGGCTTCGAACGGATACAAATTAACGATGAGAAGATCGAACGGCGCAAGCCCTTCGTCTTTCAGGAGCGAGGCGTCCTCGGCATGCCCCTCACGCGAGAGCAAAGCCATGTGAACACGCGGATGCAGCGTCTTCACGCGTCCGCCCATCACTTCGGGGAAACCTGTTTGTTCCGATATATCGAGAGCGGGAATTCCGTTTTCTTGCAGGTGCTTGAGCGTGCCGCCCGTTGAAACAACACGCAACCCTCCCGCAACCAACGGCTTCAGAAATTCGACCAATCCCGTTTTATCCGAGACACTGACGAGCGCATTCTTGAAGGGTGTAGACATGAGGGCACGTTATCGCGCATAAGCCGCGAAAGCAACGAAGGGCCGGCTGGGCCCCACCCGAAACGTCACCCAATCTTTCGATGCCCCTGCATCGAAAGCAGTGAAGGGTGGGCTGGGCCCCACCCGAAACGTCACCCAATCTTTCGATGCCCCTGCATCGAAAGCAGTGGAGGGTGGGTTGGGCCCCACCCGAAACGCCATATTAGAAAGGGAGCTTGGTGAGCAAAAGCTTTAAATCGTCGTTTGTCAGGAAGAGTCCGCCACCAACAAAGACCGTCGCCTTCGACGCGACTTCAGCAGAGGATGACGTTCCCGCCAAGTTTTCTCCGCCCGCGACGACGTAGAGACCGCTCCACAGATTGTAACGAGCCGACGCGCGAAGTTGGACGTTCGAGAAATCAAAGGCCTCAAACGAAAACCGAAGATCACGCTTCAGCATGTAGATATCGGCGCCAAGACCGCCCGTGTTCTCCAGGATTCCGCCCTTGAGGGTGAGATTCCAAAAGTTCTTCGCGAACAACGCGTTGAACTTCACGCGGTCGCGGTAAGACTTCTCTTCTTGCGTGACCGTCGATACTCCACCCGTCGTCGATGTGATGGTGGTCCGCTCACGGCTTCCGCGCGCATCGTCGACAACGCCGATTTCATAGTAACGATCAATGCCTGGCTGCAATCGCAAACTCACGTAGGACTTGGCTTTACCCGTGTCCGTCATGAAGTGACTGTGATAATCAAGACTCGTTTGCAGCTTGTTGCTGGAATCAAGCATGCTGTTGATTCCAGAAATCGCGGTGTTCAACTCTTCCACGGTATCTGGATCGTTGATAAGTTTTCCGATCGTACCTTCACCGCGATTGATTTTACCTGTGATCTCTTCAAGGTTATTGAGAGAGCCTTCGATCTTCTTCAGGCTTCGCATCGCATCTTGCCAAGCGGCCTTGAAACCTTCCGAGGAATCGTCGTTCACGAGGTTGTTGATCGTATCTGTCGTGTCGCGCAGATTGGCGATGATCTCGCCCACATCATCGCGATGGCCCGACGTGATGGTCGAAATATCCGTCGTGATACGTTCGAGATTGTCGATGATGCGTCCCAAGGGCTTGTCTTTGTCCCCTTCGGTCGCCGACTTGATATTCTCCGCGACTTGCGAAATCGATTTCGTGATCTTTGAGATCTCGCCGATCATGCGATCGACCGAAGCACGATCATCGACCACCATAATCTGATCGCCCGAACGAAGAGGCGGATCCCGCACGTCTCCACCGATCACTTCAACAAACTTGTCGCCCAAAATGCCGTTAGGCCGAATCTCGACCCGCGCTGACTTCGTGACCGGCGTATCGCCTTTGAGGATCACCTCAACCCGCGCCATCCCGTTTTCAAGCTTGATGTCTTTGATCATGCCGACAGGAATACCCGCCATGCGAATGTTGGAGTTCTTCACAAGACCGCTTGCATCATCCATGTAGAAGAACGCTTCTTTTGATGAGCCAAGACCAGCCGGATCGTTCGACACCTTGATCGACATGCCGGCAATCAATCCCGATACAATCAGGACCAGCAAACCGACTTTAAATTCTGGCGCCGAGAAAAGACCCATGACCTACACCTTATCGTTCGAACCGGACTGAACCTGTAACTCTTTCCGCACACCTTTGGCGACGAACCTTTTTACAAGATCGATATCTGAATCCAAAAACTCCTGCGGCGTGCCGTGTAATAGAACACGACCGCTATCGAGCATCGCAACGTAGTCCGCGATACGAAACGCCGCATAGAGATCGTGACTCACCACGACAGACGTCGTTCCGTGCCTCTGATTATGTGTGGAGAGAATCAGATTATCCACCATTTCCGTGAGTACGGGGTCGAGTCCAGTGGTCGGCTCGTCATAAACAAGAATTTCAGGATCAAGGGCTAACGCCCGCGCGAGTCCAACACGCTTTCGCATACCGCCCGACATCTCTGACGGCAGTTTTCCATAGTGCTTTTCGTCGAGGCCGGACTCTTTCAAACGCTCACGCGCGATTTTCACGCGCTCTTGATGCGACAGGCTTCGACGATGCTCGCGCAACGGAAACATCACGTTCTCGAGCGCCGTCATGTCGTCGAACAAAGCCGCATACTGAAACAACATTCCAAAACGATTGCGCAGCTTCGTGATCTCTCGCTGATTCATGCCCGTGATCTCTTGACCGAGAATACGAATCGAACCGGACGTCGGTTGAAGAAGCCCGAGTATGTGCCTCAAAAGAACAGACTTACCCGTACCAGAGTACCCGATCAAAACCGTGATCTTGCCGCGAGGGATCTCAAGCGAAAGCCCGTTCATCACGAAATCGCGCCCATCGAATGTCTTTTTTAGGTCGCGAATCGAAATCGCCGCGTCGATCGCGCCGTTCTGGGACTCAGTCTGTTCTTCCGCGACGTTTATCTCCACGATTGCATCCCGAATACGACGTAGAAGGCATTGATGAAGCTCGTCAAAAAGAAGTCGCTCACGATCACAAGAACCATCGAAAGAACGACGCCGCGGTTTGTGGCTGTTCCAACGCCCTCTGCTCCGCCCTTGGCATTGTACCCACGGTGCGTGCAGATCACCGCGAAGAACAGTCCAAACACAGCCGCCTTGAACAGGCCTTCGTTGATATGAAACGGTTGAACCCACATGTACGTGCGCTCAAAGAAAGCCGCCTCGTCCATTCCCAAAAGTTTGATACAGATCAACCAGCAACCAAACATCGCGGCGAAATCGAAAATGCCCGTAAGAAGCGGCATCACGACGATGGCCGCGACAAGCCTTGGGCTCACCAAATACTGAATCGGGTTCACACCCATCACTTCAAGCGCGTCGATCTGCTCGCTGACGCGCATACTTCCCAACCGCGCCGTCATGGCACCGCCAGCGCGAGCCGCGACGATGAGACCCGTCAACACCGGTCCAAGCTCGCGCGTGACTCCCATACCAACCGTCGGACCGACGAGCGACGTCGCGTTGACGATTTTGAATCCAAGGTAAAGCTGATACGCGAGAGCGACGCCGGTGAAGAAACCCGACATGATAATGATTCCAACGGATTTGTTTCCGATGAACTCCATGTGAGTAATCAATTCAGACCAGCGGAAAGGGCGAGAGAGAAAAAGACGAAAGCCTTCAATACCAAACCGCGATATTTCTCCGACTTCGAAAACGAAACCGCGAAACTGCGCGGCCCACCACAAGAAGAACCCATCGAAGGCGCGATTGAACCGAGCCCTGGCACGCATATACCAAGACGCAAAACCGCCTGTGTTTGATCTCATGGATTCTCGATTCACGCTCTCTCTATCCTATTTAACGCGGCCCTATGCAACACTCTAAGATGGTGATCCCGGAGATAAAGTCGGTTCAAAGTCCGGTTGAAAACCTGGCGGCACCTCAAAAACCATAACGTGCACGCCATGATCTCCTAAACCAGACCAGGCAGCCATCAGAGCATCGTCCATAGCCAAAAGCAGTGCATCCGCATCGCCTGCCAACCGTGGATATTCTGCAACCCCAGCTCTTGCCTTCAAATGCGACACGCCGATGGACTCCAAAGCTGGTAGCTGCAATCGCTCAATCAAACGGCACATGCGATCAATCACACTCACTGCTTCGGCCACCGATGTGTGCGGCATCAAAACCGCAAAACGACCTCGCTCGGCACGCGCTACAAAATCGGTTCCGCGCAAAGCGCGACGCAAAGTCGTGCCCACGACCTTCAAGACCGCATCGTAACTCGCACCTAATCTCTCTTCGAGCTCGGCACTTGTTCCAACACCGCCGATCTCAATCGCAGCCGATGAGACCGGATGCCTTAGACGACGCGCGCGAACACACTCGAAGTCCATCGCCTCGCGGAACGCACGTTTGTTCGGAAGCCCTGTGCTTCGATCCACACGTTCCAGAGCATGGCGATCGCGCAAAGCTTCAAGACGTGTCCATGTGAGATCAAATAAAAACGAAATCGCCGCGAACTCGTCTTTGTTCGAGTTTTCAAGCGCGGTCCCTATCAAAAGAAAAAGGCCCGTCGGCTCTTGAACCGTCCCCTGCGCTCCGTGCGGGAGAAGCGTAAAGGTGTCGGCACCAAAAACATCGCGAACAAACTCTTTTACCTCTTCGCGCTCCGCCAACTCTGCCGATGTCCCCAGACTGAGCGTCAAACCCAGGCCACGCACTTTCACGTCGGGCATTTCACCTGTCTGATCACTGGTTCGCGCGATCACAAAAGAGCTGCGAATCGGCACCCAGCGCAGATACACGACCTGTCGCCCGTCGCTCGCACGAGAAAACGCGTGTGTCGCGGCCGCGATCACGCTTTCCAGATCGCGAAGCTTTGAAAACTCCTGCACGCATGCGTACAGGCGCTCTTGCACGGCAAGAGGGTCGCGCGAACTCTTTGGAGCCACCTGTTGCCAGCGCTCCTTCCATTGTTCCGTTTCAAACTGAAAATACAATCGCTTGCACGCGCGATCGACCGCCAGCTCGAGCGCTCGAACTCCCGCGCCACGACTCTCGTCCTCAGGAATCACGCATACATCCCAAACCGCTTGATTCTTTTGAAACGTCGCCGCGAGATCTCGGGCTTGCGACAGGCTTTCGAAGTTTTCCGCCGTGTGCAAAATGATCTGCGTCTCAGAGCTCACGGCTCGCAGCTTTTCGACCGTTAGCTTGGCTTCGTTTTCGTCGTCAAACGCGATCATCGCGATATGAGGCGGCTGCGCATCCGCGAACACGGCGGCGGAATCGGGAGCCGACGCGACTTGCACAGATCCGAATCCAAGCTCCGTTAGCCAATCAAGAAACCGCTCACGACGAGCATCTTCGCGATCGACGACCAACACATGAAAATCCCGACGTTCACTCGTCATAAATGCGGCCACAGCTACTACTCCCGGCGAACAGGACGAATTTTAACGAACTTATCGTCTCCACCACTCTCAACCTTGGACTCGTCGCGCCTGTCATCGCGCCCGTCATCACGCTTCTCACTGAAACTCCAAGGCTCGTCCTCGTCGTCTTCGTCGACTCCGGGAACCGGCGAAGGCGGGAATGCCGACGAGAACTCCGCCCCAAGAGGCCCTTTCCCTCCCAAGGCGACGGCACCCTCTTCACTGAAATCAACACCCGTCGAAATGGTGTTGGATGACGCCAGAGCCGTGCGTCCCGATTCGAATGCGGAGCGATCCGCTCCTGAAACCGGCCACTGTAAAGTAACCGTCGTTCCCTCACCAGGCGTGCTTGAAAGACTGCAAGTCCCGCCCTGCGATTGAACGATCATGCGCACGCTGGCGAGACCGAGACCGCGTGCCTCAGGTTCTTGAAACGTGTGAAAGAACGGGTCGAATGCTTGCTGGCGGGTATCGCGATCCATTCCGATTCCGTTGTCGCGAACTTGCACGACAACGTACTCGCCTTGATCCTCGACTTGAATCGCAATCGATTTATCGGAACGTCCGCTCAAACTACGACGCGCATTTTTCAAAAGCTCTTCCATGACTTGCGAAAGCCCTACGTCGCGCCCTTTGACAGCGGGAACTTCACTTGAAGAAACCTTCAGCTTGATACCGTCTTGATCGAAAGACACCTCTTCGCGCTTTATCAAGTCGCTGATGACACGATGTACATCCATGCGATCCGACGTCGGCACCTTAGCCTCGCTCGCCAAGCGTCCCAGTTCATCGATCAAGTCTTTCGCACGTCGTATATCGCGATCGACCGAGCTTACGTGATCCAGGATTTCAGCCATGATCTCTTTTGACGGTTCATCGCTGGTTTTAGATTTCGCGAGTTGAATATGCGCCAAGGCCGCGAGCAGCGGTTCCTTCATACTTTTCTCGAGACCTTGAACGAAGCTCTGAATAAAAGCGGCGCGATCTTGCGCGGAAGAATGATTGAGATTTGAAGCCGATGACGGCACGCTCGCGAGGTTCGCCGCTTTCGCCGACGACTTTACCTCTGAACGCGGCAGCGCCAGTGATTCGACGACTTCGTTTCTTGCGGCCATTCGGGCCGGAGGCTTTTGGGAACTCTCGCCACTCAGATCGTAATCAACACTCGAATAACGAATCGTGCTTTCACTCGCGGCAACCGCGGCCTTTGGCAACAAACCCGCTCCCCACACGAAAACCAAAAAGAGTCCCACGAGCAGCGCCAGCCCCCCTGTCACAACGGCCGTGACTCCGAAACTCTGCCCCGTCTCTGCGATCGTTTCAGGCGTCGACATCACGACGTAAAGATTCGTGCGATCCACTTGCTCAAACGCCGAAAAAACACGCGTCTTATGCCCCTTTTCCTCCGATTGATAGCGAGTCGCTCCGGCCGAGGCTCGTGCCGAGAATATCTCTTTCACAGCGGGCTCGTCGCGGAGAAGAGCTCCGACCATAGCTTTATTCGAATGTGTCGCCGCGTACCCACGGCTGTCGATGACAAACGCCGTCGATGTCGATCCGATGAAATCATCCGTCGCCGACAGCAACGGGTTTCGCGCGAAAATCCCTACAACGACCGCACGTCCCCCAGTACCGGCGCGAACCGAACGATAGTCGGTTCCTTCGGGTAAAGACTTGGCCGAAGGATTCGTCGCGCCCGAAGGAGTTTGCGTTTCAACGCTAATCGCGAGCGCCCAAACGGGACGTCCCGAATTGTCCGAAAGTCTTTGCCAGTGCATGTCGCCTTGTTTGATACGGTCGTATGGCAGGCTCTTAAGAAGGGCGAACTCTTTGTCGGCCGTCAACATGACCTGATCTGTTTGCAGCTGCGAATAGAGCGGGCCTTTTTCGATCCACGAAAAGCCCCACTGCCCGCCACGACCAGGCGTCATCATCGCGACCATCGCGAACTCGCCGAACACGCGAGCTCTGCCGGGGCCGAGCGCAGAACGAGACGAAGCGAATTGAA
>JAVFAU010000030.1:0-10542 GCA_034002335.1 Bdellovibrionales bacterium
TTTTATCTATCGATTCTCCGGCGATGACCGATCGACGTTCGATTGAGCCGATGCGACCGCTTGGAAACGATAGACCTTGCGAGCTTTTAAATCGTGGAAATCTTTTGGAAGTGTCTCGCGCGTGATCTCGTGGCTGCGCCAGAGTGTGCCGGCTGGGTCTTTGTGTTCGCCTCGAAGAGAGTCATCGAGCACAAAATCGCGACGGTTTGCACTGAAGATCAGAGTGCCTTCTGGCGTGAGCGCTTCGAGGCAGCGTTCAATGAGCCAGCGGTGATCGCGATTTACTTCCCACGTTCCTTCCATTTTCTTTGAGTTCGAAAAAGTCGGAGGATCGCAGAATATGAACTCGTAAGGTCCCGTGCGTTTTGCGAATCCGTCTTTCAGCCATGCCAGTACGTCGTCGTTGATAAAACGATGATTGGCGGTCATGAGTCCGTTGGCGATGAAGTTTCGTTCGGCCCAAGCCAGATAATTCGGCGAGAGATCGACGCTTGTGACGGTCGCGCCGGCTTTGGCCGCGTAGACCGAGAAGCTTCCGGTGTAGCAAAAAAGGTTGAGAAAACGTGTGCGCAGGCGTTCTTTTGTGCGTTTTTGAATGAGGTCGAACGCGAGCTTGCGCGTGAGGCGATGATCAAGAAAGAGGCCGGTATCGAGATAATCATGAAGATTGACCAGGAATTTCATGTCGCCTTCTCGAACAGGCACTTCTTCGGAACGCCGCGAGAGTTTCTGGTACTGTTTTACTTGCGTTTCGGACGTCGCGCCTGATTGTTCGGGCGTGTTTTCGGAACCGCGTGGTTGTTGGCGTGCACGGCGTTTTACGATAACCGCCTCACGTGAGCACCCAAGAAGTTCGCAGAGGGCTTGAACCGTCTCCTCAAAGAGGGGCTCTTTTCCGCGGTCGATTTCGTCGTCGCGTCGGTCCCAGAGCACGGCTTGTTTACCGTACACTTCGATCATGAACGGATACTCGGGAATATCGCGGTCATAGAGGCGAAATGCCTCGATGCCGAACTTCTCGGCCCAAGGTTGCAGTTTTCCAAGATTCTTCTTTAAACGGTTGGCAATAGCGCTCACGTAAGAAGAGGTAACAAAGGATGCGCGTTAAAAGAAGCAAACCTTTTCGTTTTGACGTTAATCAGTCCGTCGAGACTTGACCGTCCGTCTTTTCTGGCAAAGAAACTCCACCCAAGACAGGGGGGATTATGAGTTTCATTTCAAAAATGACGATGGCGGTCGTTGCGGTTTGCGCGGCGGTTTCTGTTTCGATGGTTTCTTCGCAGGCGATGGGACAATCGGCGTTCATGTTCAGTCAGACGGCGATCGAGAGCATGGTGCGTGACGCGATTCAAAAGAAGTGCGAGACGTACGAAGATTGTGATGACGAAAATGGCGGACGTGGTGGCGGTGGGCCAGACGATCGCCATGACGACGGCAGTGGCAGCCGTGGTGGCGGCGGCGGCGGTCGTGGATACGATGACGGTGGCGGCGACCGCGGTGGCGATGGCGGGCCCGCGTTCTAATCGTCGCGAGTTCGTTTAGTCGTGTCGGAGCGCTACGATCGGGTTAAGGAACGAAGCCTTGCGAGCAGGATAAAGGCCGAAAACCACGCCGATCGTTGCGGAAAACGAGAACGACATCAGGATGGACATCGGGGCAATGCTCATCGTCCATCCTGTAAAGGTTTGTAAGATCAAGATCGCGGACACGCCGATGATGACTCCGGCAATACCGCCAATCGCGCTTACCATTAAAGACTCCGTTAAAAACTGCAGAAGAATATCGCGGCGTTGGGCTCCGACGGCTTTGCGCAGGCCGATTTCTCTTGTTCGCTCGGTCACCGACACGAGCATGATGTTCATAATGCCGATACCGCCGACAAGAAGGGAGATTCCCGCAATCGAGGCGAGTAGAAGTGACATCGTCTGCGTACTCTGCGAAAGGGCCGCTTGGAGATCGGCCATGTTGCGAATCGAGAACGCCTCTTCAAGGTGTTCGTCGCGGACGTTGTGACGACGATTCATGAGATTCATGACATTTGTCTCAATCGTCTTTGAATCACGGCCCGGCAGCATTTCGATATCAATGGAGTCGACGTTGGTTTTACCCAAGAGTCGATACATGGCGGTCGAGAGCGGAACGACGATGATATCGTCTTGATCGCGCCAGCCGGAGGCGCCCTTTTCCGGCAGAACGCCGATGACCTGAAAGCTCGTGCGGTTCACGCGAACCATTTCACCTATGGGATTAGCCGTTCCGAAGAGTTCGCGCACGACTGTGGCGCCGAGAAGAGCGACACGCATGCGTTTTGAATTTTCCTCGTCGGTGAAGAAGCGTCCGATAATGGGAGTCGAGGACTTCATTGTTTCGTATTCGGTCGTTGTGCCCGTGACCTGAGTGTTCCAGTTGCGATTGCCGTAACTGATTTGCGCGCGTCCCGAGAGGCTTGGCGCGACGTAACGGATATCTGGAACTTCCTCTTGAATCGCAAGGGCATCTTCGGGTTCAAGTTTTGCGGTCGAGCCGGACTCCTGCGCGACTCCGCCCATACGAGGGGCGCCGGCGCGGAGCACGAGAAGGTTCGAGCCAAGCGACGAGAGCTGGCTCTCGATTGCGCTCTGCGCGCCCTTGCCGAGCGCGAGCATGACGACGACAGCCGCGACGCCGATGAGAATGCCGAGAACTGAAAGGCTTGTGCGAACCTTATTCGCCCAGAGAGTGCGAAATCCTTGTTGCATGTGAAGACTCAATGGAGCGGACGACGCCTGTTTCTTTGTCGGCTCGGTCGAGCCTTTGGTGTTCGCACGCGTCGTGGCGTGCGGTGCTTTGTCTTGAATGGGGCGAAGGCGCTCGTCGGTTTGAATCTGACCGTCGCGCATGCGGATGAGGCGTTTGGCCTGCTTTCCGATTTCGTCTTCGTGTGTGACGAGTACGACCGTGATGCCTTGGGCGTTGAGATCGCGCAAGATGGCCATGATCTCTTGCTCCGATTTCGAGTCGAGGTTTCCTGTCGGTTCATCCGCAAAAACGATACGAGGACTATTCACGAGTGCGCGTGCGATCGCGACACGCTGTTGTTGCCCCCCTGACATTTCGTTCGGGCGGTGGCCGGTGCGGGTTCCGAGACCGACTTTCTCCAAGAGGTCTTGGGGAATATCTTGTTCGGTGTCGGCATACCGGCCGCTATAGAAAAGGGGAAGGGCGACGTTTTCTTTGGCGCTCATGCGCGCGAGCAAGTGGAACTGTTGAAAGATGAAGCCGACTGTTTCGCGTCGTAAGACGGCCAATTGATCGTCTGTGAGGCCCGCGACTTCATGGCCTTCGATTTTATAAGAGCCACCGGTTGGGGTGTCGAGTAGCCCAAGGATTTGCATAAGCGTGGACTTTCCGCTTCCGGAAGGCCCCATGATGGCGACGAAGTCTCCTGGTTCAATCGAAAGCGAGACGTCACGAAGTGCGTGCACTTCATGTTCGCCCATTGTGTAGACTTTCGAGAGACCGCGTACTTCGATCATCGGCTCGAACCTCCGCTTCGGTTTCCGCTACGAGCGCGACTAGGAGGTCCCGGTGCGAACGGGTTCGAAGCCCTTGCGGCACCGCCTGCGGCGGCGCCCAAAGTTGGCGAAGAAACGATATCGCCTTCGTTTAGACCGCTTAGTATTTCTGAAGACCGTCCGTCGGTGAGGCCGAGTTCAACTTTGACTCGTCGACGTTCCGCTCCTGGCGCTGGCATGATAACAAAGGTTTCTGCGTTCTCTGTGCGGATCGCGGAGTTCGGAACGACGAGGACTTTTTCTTTCGATGCGATGTTAAAGCGAACAGTCGCGGTCATTCCGCTTCGCATGGTTTCGGGCGTGTTATTTGGCGTGACGTCGACTTCGTACATCGTGACGTTGTTGACGGTTTTAGCTTCGTAAGCGATGCGCATGACTTTGGCGGGAACGGGCTCATTTGGGTAGGCATCGAGAGTGACATCGGCCTCGAGACCAACCTTGATTTGCGCGAGATCGGTTTCATCGACTTGAGCCTTAACCGTGAGGCGATCTGAAAGAACGAGAATCGCGTCTGTTGAAGAGAATGTTTGTCCAGGCTCTACCTTGCGTAAAATGACCGTGCCGTTGATGGGCGAGAGCACGGGTGTTGCGCGATAAAGATCTTCCCATCGGGCGACTTCTTCAGCGCCCTTGGCTCGAGCCGCATCGAGTACCGCGGCCCGTTCGGTCGAACTCATCCACGCAAGAATCTGTCCGCGGCGGACATTGGCTCCTTCGGTGATCAACACGCGTTCAACGCGGCCTGCGATTGGCGGTTTGATTTCCAATCGGTTTGCGGGCTGTACGGTTCCCGTTGAGCGAATGGTCACGAGAATGTCGCCGCGTTCGATTTTGGAGTCGACGTACGATCCGGCTTCCGCCTTGGTTTTTTTATTTTGACTATAAAAGTGCCAGCCGATGCCCGAGAGAAAGGCGATGGCGATGAGTCCGATCCAGAGTTTGAGTTTCATTTCGAGACTCCTTTTATTGTGAAACGCCTTGAGGGGTTTTGCTAAACGACGTGTTTTGAAAAACTCCGATGCCTTGAGCTAGCTCCCATGCAGCCTCGGCCGAGGTTCGTTCGCGTCGCGTTTGTAGAACAGATTTCTGGCGATTGATAAGGTCGTTTTCAATGATGTCCCAGTCTTCGAAACTCAAGAGACCATTGTTGTATTTTGTGCGGGCCACTTCGGAGCGTACGACCGCGGCTTTGCGGAAGCTGTCGTCCATACGGAGTCTTGCGACGGATTCGATGTAAGACGACCACGATTGCTCGAGCTTGCGGCGTATTTCTCGAATCGTGTTCTCGCGTGTGAAAGCCGAGGCGCTGGCATTGGCGGCGGCCGCTCGGTATTGATTCACGTTCCGTCCTCCAGTGAAAAGAGGAATGCTAAGGCTGATGCCGAGAGCCTGTGTCGTTGGGCCATCTGGAAAGAAGTCATCACCGCGCTTTCCGATGGAGGAGGTGAGATCGAGCGTCGGAAAAAAGGAGGCGCGTGCGATACGGCGCGCTTCTTCAAGTGAGACGGTTTGTTGAACGGCTTGAACGTAATCGGGTGTCATGAGTACGAGTGAGGCCATATCGGGTTTGGCTGATGGCGGGTCCGAGAGAGGAACGTTGCCGCTGACCTCAAGCACAGGGAGTACGGAGCCGCTGTCGGGATCGATGCCTAAAAGCTTCATCAGGCTTGCCGACGCCGTCGTGCGCGAGTTTATCGCTTGAAGGTCGTCGTACTTCGCTTGTTCGAGGTAGGCCTCGGAGAGCAGAACGGAGCCCTTGTTTTCACGGCCGCTTTCAAAACGAAGTTGAACGAGACGAAGGTTTTCGGATCGTCGTTTCAGAATTTGAGATGTGAGCCTCGAGTAATCGCGGGCATAGGCGACGGCTTCGTACGCGTTTTTTAAGTCGCTTGAAACTTTGGCGCGTGCGGCTTGCAAGCTTGCTTCAGATGCTTGCCGGTCGGCTTCAGCTTGGGACAGTTTGGATGAGTCAGAAAATCCCGAAAAAAGATTGAGACTTCCGCTGACCCCGGCGTTCCAACCGGACTCGGCGCTGTTTGAGTTTAGACCGGAGCTTCGTTCTGTGGTTTCATAGCCGAGTGTGGCTCGAATATTCGGAAGAAACCCGGCATAGGCCGCCGTCTTCTTGGCTTCGGCGGCGCGTAGGTTTTCTTTTGCCGCATGAACCTCTGGATTATTCCGCTCTGCTTGTGAAACCGCGGACTCCCATGAAATCTCAGAGGCGGTCTGGGTTTGGGAAAAAGCCAGAGGCAACCCCATAAGGGTGATGGTCGTGACGGTTAAAACGAAGATAGATTTATGTTGGCTCATCATTTCTTATTAAAGCGTAAGATTGTGGAAAAAATGAGGACTCGCTCGTGGCGTCATTTGTTTCTTACACTTTGATACAATAACCTAGCGGTAAGCTTATGTCAGACGATTCGATAGATCAGAAAGCCGAATTGATGAGTCACCGCACACGCCGTGAGCGCGGCCATGTGTGGTTTCACTATGTCATACGTAGTTTGATCGTTCTTGGGTCGCTGGCTGTTGTCGTCTCCGGACAGGATAATTATTTCCCGTTATCCAATTACCCCATGTACTCGCGCGTTTTTGAGCCGTACCCGACAGCACGTTTTTTTAGCTTAATGGCGCGGTTTGAAGACGGTGAATATCGACCGCTGCGAGCGTGGCCGTACCTTCGTCCATTCTGGTTGGCGTCTTATCGTGAGGCGCTTCTGGTGGCGCCCAAGGGCGAGGTCGTTCATGCAAAGCTTGAGGCGACCTTGCATTGGTACAATCAGCAGGTCGATGCCAAGACCGGCGTGAAGATGCGTGAGCTTCGGCTTTTTAAACACGAGATTCCCTGGAACAGATTGGTTGAACATGTTTCGTCGCGGCAAGAATTGGGGCCGCTTTATCTCGAGTTTTCGACTTTATTGACCGAGACCTCGTCGGAGACTTCGCCGTGATACAGGGTGCAGCGAAAAATCTCGCGGTGACGAGAATCGTTTTTTACGCGCTCGTTTTGTTTGTGATGGCGGCGGATTCTTATTTTTTGAATTGGACTCGTGTACCCGACGCATTTTGGCATCCGAGAGGACTGTTTCGTTTGCTTGATGGTCCGGTCGATGATGCTGTGATCGCGTTTTGGTTTTATGTTTGGCGCTGGACATTGCCTCTTTGTGTTTTAGGCGTGTTTTTTCGTATCGTTGCGCCTCTGAATTTGATCGCTGCATTTGTGGTTCTAACGAACGCGCATTCGTGGGGGTATCAGGGACACGTCTTTATGCCGGTTCTGTTGGCTTGTATTCCCATCGCTTTTTCACGAGCGTCTGATGTTTTGAGTTTCGATGCCTGGTGGAAAAGGCGACGAGGCCAGGGGGATTCTCTGCTGGCTCAAGATGAAAAGGTTTACCGAATTCCCCTTCGAACCATGCAGCTTGCGTTGTGTCTTGCGTACTTCGCGGCTGGTGTTGCGAAGCTCCGATACGGCGGCATTGAGTGGATCACGGGGGATACGCTTCGTAATTACCTCATGCGTGCCTCGTTGATTTTTTACGACGTCAATCGATTGGCGAATGAGTTTCAACTGAACTTGTTTTTGTATCAGTACCCGGTTTTATGCCGTTTTCTGGCGGTGTTTGCGGTCGGAGTCGAGCTTGCAATACCTCTTGCTCTGCTCAGCCGACGGCTTGCGTACGTTCTTGTGCCGTCTGTCTTTCTTTTGCAGGTTGGGATCTTCTTTACGATCTACGTGAATTTTTCGGCCTACACGGCTCTATTCGTGCCTTGGGTAGTGCCTTGGGTCGTACCTTGGGCGAAGCGGCTTGTAGGTACTAAGTGGGAGCGCCGCCGGCATTGAAGCGGCGGCGGCCCCTGTAAAAATCGGTCAAAGCCGTTGTCTTACTGGCACTTGCTTGAGCCGCAGTCGGCGCAAACAAAACATCCTTCTTGCATTTTAAGCTTGCCGCTTCCGCAATCCGTGCACTTCATCGATTTAACTTCGGTGATGTAGCTCTTAAGCGTGCGTGCGATCGCTTTCGCAAACGATGTGATATTGCCTTCGGCTTTCGTGAGCTGAGCCACGATGCACTCGATATCGGCTCCGTGACGAAGCGCCGTCGAGATCATGCGAGTCAAAGACTCTTGTTCGTCTGATTCAAAGAACTTGCTGATGTCTGAAAGCAACCAGCCATCTGGCGTCTGAAGGTTGTAATGCCCAGAGCCAGCTTTGACGAGCGTGCCGCGATTGAGGTGCGGCGGCAGGTGAAGGCTGTTTTGTTTCATCGCAAAAACTTCGTAAGGATCGTTGTCGACAAGACCGACGAGCACGACCCACTTTTGGCTCTGCGACGAAATCTGGTGAATGTCGCAATCAAGCACCTTCGGACGAGCGATCGCCTTGGTTCGGGGGATTCCGGTTGTCGCCGTGTTGGCGGCCGAACTTGAAGCCGAAAGAACCGATGCCATCGTGCCATCGCGATAAGACGTGCAGCCTTTGATCGTGCCGGTTTTATACACGTTCGTGTAAAGGCGTTTGAAATCTTCAAACGGGTAGTCGTTTGGAATGTTCACGGTCTTCGACATCGCAGAGTCGATGTTGCGCGAAAGAACTTCCATCGTGCGAATGTGATCGTCGATGTTGAGTCCGTATGCGGTTGCCGCCCATGCGGCTTGTGGATCCCACGTTCCGTTTTTCTGATGAAAGCGGACGGCGTAGTCGCGAACGTGTGACTCACGCAAGAGCCCGCGCGAACGATCGAATTTGTACACCTTATCTTCGAAGACGGTCGCGAGCATGTTCTCGTCGCCTTCTTTGATCCAGTTCCACTCGGTGGCGCCCTCGATGACGAATGTCTTCTCTTCCCAGTTGATGTTCTGTGGAAGATGAAGCCCTTCGGGCGCAGAGGGCTGAATCGCCGTGCGCACGTACTCGGTCATGAACAGCGGTTCGAGTCCGCCCGAGACGTTGTTCGCAAGAACCGAGCTGTTGCCGGTCGGTTGAATCGAAAGAAGGTGACTGTTGCGCAGGCCGTTTTTCTGAATCAAGTCGCGCGTTTCTGAAGAAAGACGTTTTACGAACTCGCCCGCCAAATACTTTTCGGTATCGAACAAACGGAATGGACCTTTTTCTCCCGCGATACGAGCCGAAGCTTTGTACGCTTCGTTCATAATGAACTCGGTGAGTTCGGCGCTCAATCGAAGGGCTTCGTCTGAACCGTAGCGCACTTTCAGCATCATAAGTGCCGAGCCGTAGCCTAAGAAGCCAAGACCGATACGACGCTTGTCGTGCAGGTTCTGCTCTTGTTCTTCGAGAGGGACCTTTGTGCGATCGTTGACGTTATCGAGAAAACGAACCGCGATCGGAATGTAGCGACGAAGCTTCTCGTAATCCCAGTTCTGGTTTTTCGCGTCGACAAACTGAGTGAGGTTGAGCGAGCCAAGAAGGCAGCTGCCGCCAACCGGAAGAACTTGCTCACCGCAAGGGTTTGTCGCGTTGATGTGTTCTGTGTAGTAGAGATTGTTCAGGCGATTGATCGTGTCTTGGAACAGAACACCCGGTTCGTTTCGGTTGTACGTCGAGCGTGTGATCGTCTCCCAAAGTTCGCCCGCGTCTTTGTACGTTTTGTAGATGCGAACGGGAAGACCGCGCTCTTTCCAGGCTTTGAGATTTCCGTCCCAATGTTTGTTGTACTCATCTTTTGCCGTGTCGATATCTGGGAACTCAAGATGCCATGGTTGTTTCTTTTCAACGGCTTCCATGAAGTCGTCCGTCACGAGCACGGACATGTTGAATTTAGTGAGACGACCCGGGGTTTGTTTGGCCGTGATGAACTCTTCGATATCGGGATGATAAACCGACATCGTGACCATTTGAGCGCCTTTGCGGATCTTTTGTTTTCCTTTGCCCTCGGCCTTTTTCATGCCGCTGCCCGACGTGATGACGGCGCTTTGCGTGTCCCACATGTCGAGAAGTCGAACGGCGCCAGGGGAATCGCCGCCGATACCGGAAACGAATGCACCGCGTGGGCGCATGACATCGGCGCAGAAACCGTAGCCGCCTTCTGATTTCAAGATCAAAGCTTGGCGACGAAGTTCATCCATGATCGATTCCATCGAATCTTGGTTTTCGCCGCGAAAGCCGCTGACAAAGCAGTTGATATAGGTCGTGCCCTTTAAGCCCGTGCCCGCGTTTGAAGTGATGCGTCCGCCAGGAAGAAATTTGAAGTCTTCCATGAGATCAAGAAAGCTCTCCATCCAGAAGTCGCGCACTTCGGGTTTCTCGATTGAAGCAAGGTCTTGCGCGATCGCGTAGTGACGATCATTGATGTCTTTATCGGTTGCGTACTTGTAGGTCGTATCGAAGACCTCTTTTGAAAAATCATCGACGAAGACGGTGTTGCGCTTTTGTGGCGCTGCAGTCGGTGTAGTTTTCAAGGCAGCCGTTTGCGTAAGCGCGGCCTTTGCCGTGACCTCTAGCCCATGTTGGGCCTCTTGGCCTAGGACCGTGCCTGGTGCCGTGCCAGCTGCTGAACTAGCTTGTTTTTCGAGATTGTGAAATTCCATTTCCATGCTGCTCCTCCTGTAGGGCCTGCTTTCAAGCCTATTTCAAAAGATCGGGGACACAAGCTTCGCCGCTGGTTGAAATAAAAATTAAGTGGGCCAGTTTAGCTCAAATAGGGTGGTTGAGACGATGCGTCTCTGCTTGCCTCGCCGTTTTTACTGGCATCTGCCTAAATTTCGTGAGGGCTTTTCTCTGAGTTTTCATATAGACTGATCGTTCTACTATCGTGGGGGCGTCCCGGTTTCGACGCGGGCGCTGACGATCAGGGAGCATGCCGGGGCGCCCGAGGTCCTCGTAAAAACGGGCAACTTGTAATTGGCAACGATTACGCACTTGCAGCTTAATTGACTGCACATGAGACCAGGATGTGGTTGCGCTCCTGAATCTCGTGTAACTTTAGCGACCTCGATTGATGTGTGTTTTCTCCAGGCGCATCGATTT
>JAVFAU010000031.1:0-10443 GCA_034002335.1 Bdellovibrionales bacterium
AACCCCTTCCCTTTCATAGCCTCGACAAGTTTTTGGCTTGGAGAGCGCCAGTCCTTATTCAAATAGAGCGTCTTATTTTTACTTTCTGAAGCAATTTTCGAAAGCGTCCCTTTCATCAGCTCTTTAAGCGTTGAGTTGAGTCTCTTACCAAGGTGTCTAAATCGGAGAAATACAGAGACGGTTTAAAGTGGGGCCTGATCTGTGTGGATCGGCTATCAGGTCAACGGATTCTAATGGACAACCATCATCCAAAAGGCCCGCACATCCACGTTGACGATGCCGAACTACCTT
This sequence comes from Bdellovibrionales bacterium, assembly GCA_034002335.1. Lineage (GTDB taxonomy): Bacteria > Bdellovibrionota > Bdellovibrionia > Bdellovibrionales > JAMPXM01. The sequence continues at coordinate 292 of JAVFAU010000031.1, forward strand.
ACGATTTTCGCGGTTTGGATCAGCTTGTCGTGGATTTCAGACAGCTCATCACCGAGCACATGGGAGTTAAGATATGAAAAAACTAGTAGTTTCCTGCAAAACAGCGGATCAAGTTTTCGAAGATTTTAAAAAAGCGGCAAAGGCCGTACGGCGCGGAACATTCAAAGACGAAGTCGAATATGAAGTAAGCTTTGATAGCAAGGCCGATTTCAATCGCTTCGTACGGAACATCCCCGTGCTTTCGGCCATTATCGTATTCAAGCCTCGCTCTGTTTACGAACTAGCAAAACTCATCGGGTCCGACGTGTCGAACTTGAATAAGGTCATTCAGTTTTTTGAGGAGATCGGCGTGGTGACGATCAAGACCATGAAGAGCGCTGGACGCACGCTGAAGCAGCCACATGTTGAATATGATGAAGTAACTTTTAGGCTTGCGTCCTGAGTCGGTGATTTTAGCATGAAGGAAATGGTGGTCCATACGGATCATTTCCTTCACGCCTCTCTGACGCTTATCGAGTCGAGCTTACTTCACCTGCGCGAAGTACTTATCGAAACGATCTTTGTTCATCACGAATTTCTTCGCGACTTCCGCCGCTGCCGTCTTCGCCTCTGCGAGGTTCGTTGGCTTACCGACTTGAATCAAACCAACCATCGCCATCGCGATGTGAGCCTTGCACTCGTAAACGTACACGCCTTCTTCCGTAACCGTGATCGTAACGGCCTCGTTCACTTTACCTGTCCAACCTTTGGCACCTTTTGGAACCGAAACCGACGCGACATCGTGAGCTGGGTTCGTCGGCAAGAACTTAATCGTATCGCCCTTGTTCACTTTCAAGAACGCCGGCTCAAAAACCATGACGCCTTCTTTGCCCGCGTTCAGCATTTTCACTTCGTGCGTCGCCGCAGATGCTTCCTTCGCGCCACCCAACACAGCTAAACCTACCAACACAAACGCACATGCAGCCGAAAGAACCGTCGAGAAAAACTTAGATGCTTGTTTCATACGTAGCCTCTTTTACCTTTATAAAAACTAGGGACCTACGTTCTTCATCCTCCCGTCGTACGACACTGACACTCGATTCCGACAGTTGAGAGATTATTGAGAAAAGATGAAACAGTTCGCTGCACGACTCTGGTCGTGAAAACTCTAGAACGAGACTTCTAGTCCCGAGAATGTTCGATTCATCCCGCGAAAAAATGCAATCGCACTCAGACGATCGTTCGCTTTTCCATCGAACACATCGTGGCTAAGGAAAAACTCAAGAGAGCCCGTCATGCTCCAAGAAAGTTTCGATTGGAACCAAAGATCCGAATGGTTGAGCCCATGAAACAACATCAAGTCCAACTCGAACGAAGAGCTTGGAGGCACGACCCGCACCAACCAACTCAAAGAGTCTCGCGCTTCATCCGAATAGTCGTCTCGGTGATATTGAACCCCGACATGAAACGAATCACCTACTTGAGCATCCACGCCAAGCACGCTTTGCATGACTTGTTCTTTGACAATTAAGCCCGTCCTACTCGGAACGGCTTGCCCATCTATGAATGCGTGATCACCGCGTATCACAAGACTGCCGCGCGAATAGGAATATGAAAGTCCGCTCAACGCGACCCTGGTATCAACCGGAACCAACACCGGACGCATGTCGCGAATCTCCATGTCGTACACCGGCATCCGTTGCCCCGAACTGTAGTGCAGAAGCGCCACATCCAAACCGAAATCAAAAAGATAACTGAGTCGCGCTCCGCCTTCGGCCCCTCCGCCGAGTGGTGGTTTGTCGTAGGGCGCAACCTCCACTCCGGGCGGAAGCGTGCCGCGAAGCGGATCAAAGATCGAGCCCTTAGGCGCCAAACGCGGCGACTCCGGCCAAGGTACATACACACCCTGCAAAGACGCCTTGCCCAAAAAAAACTGCGTGTTCACCGCGGGAATCGAACGCCGAATCCAAGATAAATCTCTTCGAAACGGATCGCTCAAATCACGCGGATTCACGACGTCCAACACTTGAGAACCAAATGTCTCACCCCAAGCGATCTGCTGCCATCCGACGCGCAGTCGATACCAATCGGCGGATTGCGAGAACATCAGCGTGCGAATATCAAAATCCCCGCGACCGTCGTAACCGGTCCGCGCCCTTAACTCGACATCGAAATTCAAATTGTCAAAAACGCCGGGGGCACGGCGCGCCGTCCTTCGACACTCTCGCTCCCAGCCGAATCCAAGCACTCCGTATCCAAGGTGCATCGGCTCAACCTCTGGTTCAGTCGATTGCGAGAACAAAACTGAGCCCTCGTACCCAAACTTACCACCGGCAAAAACCCACTCTTGACGACAAGGGGCGACTCGCACTCTTCGACGCGGCCTCTGAACACGTTTACGTTTTTTTCGAACGGTGGCTCGACGGACAGAGTCTTCCCCGCTCACGCGTGCATCGCGAGCTTCTTGGGCCGCCCGCCCTTGATTGTCTTCGGTCGCGCCGTCTTGAGCGAACGCAACGGTGCCAGCCAAGACCACCACAAAAAAAGATAAGACAACACAGCTCTTCGAACGCGCCATAGCGGAATTTTATGTCGCATTCCCTTTATGAGACAAGTCCAGAGCCTGAACCTCAATCTGAACTCGCGCGTCTCATCTAGGAACATCGATCTCGCTCTGTATGAAGCATCGACGTTTTCAATCGAAATCACCTCAAAGCCCACGGATAATGACTCTTGATGGATATCACAGCGCCAAACCTTCGCACGCGTCTTCTCGAATTCGCCGCCCTCATGGGCTGTGCTATGGTTTTTCCGTTGGTTTTCCCCCTTGAATTCACTCCAAATACGACACAAGCCAAGTTCGATCAAAATCAATGGGCGAAATCCGTGTCGGATCTCCACCAGGAGATCCACACTCAAATTCTCTCACACTCCTACCAAGCACTGTCGCAACAGGAGCAGACAAACACGGATCCCCTTAATCAAAGCCAACAAGAACGCCGATTCGCGGCAACGCTTCTTTCATCGACCAAGAAAATAGGGAACCTTATCGACCTCGTCTCGCAAGCTCCTCGCTCCCGGCTGTCCGAAACCAGTCGCCGGCTCATCTTCGACTTACAGCATCTCGATCGACTTCTTCACGTCGTCTCGCGCGTTCACCTTTCGCGAGCGATCATCCTTCACGAAGCGCAGACCGTGCACCACGCGTTTCTCCCGGCCAACAGTGTGGATATTCCCGACGATGGCCTCTCTCATTTCTGGAAGACTCATCGCCCCTGGCTCGATCAAGAGCTTCTCGCGCTTCGCAAGCTTCACTCCGTCAACGATACGAACATCAACACCAGCGCCACGCAGGGCTTCATTCAGGCTCTCGATATCGACCTCGAACGCCTGGTACAGGTCGCCTACAATCTCGAAATGGAGCGAGTGGACCACTGGCTCGACTGGGCGACCCGCCAACCACGAAGCTCACTACCCGAAATGAAGCTCATGGCAATCGAACAGGTAACGCGGCTCGAAACACTGCTCTCGAACACTCAAATCGGCGATCTCGAGCCTGATCCGCGAATCTACTCGCTTCGTCGCAACCTGCGTCGCATCGCCTCGGTCTCTTCGCCATCAAACTGGTAGGGACACAAACCAGCGCGCATACCGGCAACAGAGACGCTGGACGACGCTTCCATCCGCACGCTAAGCTACGCGCATGACTATTTTCAAAAAAATCATCGACAAAGAAATTCCGGCGAAGATCGTTTACGAAGACGATCTCTGCCTCGCCTTTCACGACGTGCATCCTCAAGCGCCCGTGCACATCCTTCTGATCCCCAAAAAAGAAATCCGCTCGATGGCCGAGGTTACGCCAAGTGACCAAGCGACCCTCGGTCACATGATGGTGAAAGCAACGGAAATCGCCAAAGCGCAAGGTCTTGCCGAAAATGGGTTCCGCCTGGTCATCAACACCAACCAAGATGGCGGACAAACCGTGTTTCACCTGCACATGCATATCTTAGGAGGCCGTGCGCTCGGCTGGCCTCCAGGCTAAGGCGCAAGTCGCTCCGTGCGCCAAGAACCCGTGCCCGAGTCGTAAACTTTAACGTGGCGTTCGTGCAGACGAAACGGACGCTCTTCCCAAAACTCAACCCGAGACGGGATCAATCGCCAACCTCCCCAGTTCGGAGGGCACGGAATTTTATCGTCACCAAAACGGGCGCGCGCATCGTCCACGCGCTGAACCAGCTCTTCACGACTCTGAATCACTTGAGACTGCTTCGAAGCCCACGCACCAATCTGGCTCTCACGAGGCCGAGTCTGAAAATAACGATCCGACTCTTCGGGAGTGACCTTCGACACCACGCCCTCAATGCGAATCTGCCGACGCAGCATCACCCAATGAAACACCAACGCGACGTTGGGATTCGCGGTCATTTCATGAGACTTACGGCTTTCGTAGTTTGTGTAGAATTCAACGCCGGCTCGTCCCTTTGCTGCCCCACTTGCAGCCGTCGAAAAGCCCTTGAGCAAAACAATTCTCGCGGCCGGCTTCCCTTCTGTCGAAACCGTGGCCAGTGTCATCGCCGTGTGTTCCGGCTGCCCAATCTCTTTGGCCGCTTCCACCCATTGCTGAATACCTTCGATCGGGTCATCTGGAATAAGCAATGGGCCATCTTGAATCGGTTTTAGTTCCATATAAACACCTCGCTCGCGACTTGAGGCGCATCGTGCTCCCAATCTGGAAACCGGTCAATGTCTCGGCCTGAAACACATCCAAAACACGGCGCCACATGAAGGAAAATACATGCAGCCGCGAGACGAAAAGGCTCCACTCTCCAAAAGGTTCAGCCGAAAAGTCGGTATGAGTTCCGCTCGCGTGCAAAAAATCGAACCCATCGAAGTCGTCCCCCGAATTCCCCGCTACAGCCTGGTGGCCGATGACGACGGCCGCGTGCGCATGGCGCAAGGAACCTCTCTCGACGGCCCGATCATCGAGGGCCTGCTCGTCAACCTGTCGGCGACCGGCGCTATGATCGCGCTTCGCGAAACCGTCGCCCGCATTCGTTTTCTCGACGAAGGCGAAATGATCAAGATCGAACTCGCCATTCCAGAGCGTGGGCGTTTCGCGTTCTTCGCGACCGTCGTACGCCTTGAGCCCTCTCGGCAAGACGGCTTCTGGGAACTAGGCCTTATGTTTCGCAACTTACCCTCAAGCTTGACTCAAGCGCTTGATCGCTATGTCACGACGAGATCAAAAGACTATTCACATCCTGAAAACTTCGATTTCGCGGCGGCAAAAGGTTTTCAATATGCGGCCGCACGCCTGACGCCCGCACGTCTTATGGCGCTGACACAAACGACCCTACGGGAGCCGCTCTGGTGGGCTTCGGTTTTTGCCTTCGCTTTTGTCGGCATCGTCCCGATTCTCGTACCTATTTTTTCGAAGATGTTTCGCTAATGGAGTGTTCGTCCGCCGTTTGAGGTCGGAAAACCAACGGTGTCGTCACCGTTTTCGCTCGCTCCACCGTCGCTTCCCTCGCCCTCGAGCAAGGGTTCGACCTTGAGGATTTTCAAATCGATTTCGATATCCACACCAGCCAACGGATGATTGCCGTCGACCGTCGCGTGCTCTTCGTCGACTTCAACCACCCGAACCGTGATCTCTTCGTCCAGAGGCCCCTTGGTGGAATACTTCATCCCTACCCGTACGTCTTGCGGCGAAGGAAACGTGTCGAGCGGAACAGCCGCAATCAACTCGTCATCGAACTCCCCATAGGCCTGCGCGGCCGCGACGCCGATTGAGGCCTCAAAGCCTTCCGTCTTACCGCGAATCACGTTCTCGATCGCGGGCAAAGTTTGATTCTTTCCGAATTCGAACACGTACGGATTTTCGGGCGTGCGGTCTTCCAAGACATCGCCACGGTTTGTTTGGAGCTTGTATGCTAGGGTAACACGGGTCCCTTCACCCACTCGAATCGACATACCTTACGGTCCCACCTGTCATGCGCGAGTTCAAGCTCCTTCAAATAGTCGTCGCGAGAAATCAACTTTCCGCCAAACGAAGCGACAACGGGAGTCACCATCTGCACGTCGATGAACAAAAAACCCGCTTTCTTTTGAAGTTCAAGCAACGTCCACAGCGCGACCTTACCTGCGTCGGCGACTTTATGAAACATGCTCTCACCACTAAAAACACCGCGCACGAAAACGCCGTATAATCCTCCGACCAGCTCGCCATCGAGATACGTTTCAACGGAATGAGCAAGCCCCGCTCGATGCAAACGCTCGTAGGCCTCAACCATTTCAGGCAAAATCCATGTGCCGTTTTGTCCAGGTCGCGATGCCGCTTGGCATGCGCGCATGACATCTGCAAAGGCCGTATCGATACGAACCTCCAAACGACCCGGGTGCCCAAGACTTTCGAATTTCCACGCGCGCAAACGCCTTAGAAAACTCGCGGAGGCGCGCAACTCTTCTCTGAGGTCAATCACGCCGCGCTCTTTGGGAGAAAACCACAGCATCGGAAGCCCCTCTTGAGGCCAAGGAAATATTCCGTGCGTATAAGCGTCGACAAGGGTTTCGACATCGAGGTCACCACCGACCGCGACGATCCCTTCTTCACCCGCTTCACGAGGATCAGGAAACCGCGAGACACGCATCGCAAACCCCGCATTTCTTATCGCCCACGTTCTCACCAAAACTCGCCGCCACACGCGCCAACCGACAATGCCCTTCGACCGCCGGTTCTTCAAAAAAACTCGCCATGCGTGAAAGCTTCTCCTGTCGACGTCTCATGTTCTCAGTAAAACGCGCCTGGTCCATGAACTCTTCCGGAATTTCCGCCACGATTTTCCAATCACGCGGCTCACGCCCCTCAAGAGCTCCCCAACGTTCCAACAGTGCGACGCTGGTCTCGACTCTAAAGTCACGGCGATTGTAGAAGTTCATCTGTTCCCGAAGATAATCAAACCCCTCTTGCCGCGCCCGCATTTCGTTTCGCGCAATCAGATTATGAACGCCCTGAATGAAACCCGGATCCGGCGTGGACCACTTTACAAAATCACTTTGAATGGTCACGTCGTCCGCATCATAGAGCGCCACACACTTCGACGCCTCTCCATCTCGTCCCGCGCGTCCGATTTCCTGATAGTAAGCCTCCATCGCACCCGGCATTTCCCCGTGCACAAGGAGCCGCACGTTGGCCTTGTCCACACCAAGGCCAAACGCCGGCGTCGCGAGCATTAAATCAGACTGCCCCGAAATAAAGTCGTCTTGATTCCGTCGCCGAAGCTTATCGCCCAATTGCCCGTGATAAATCGAATGGCCAAATCCAAGACGCGAAATCTCTTCACTGAACGTTCGAAGCGTCTGCACCAAAGAGAAATAAACGATCGCGGCTCCTGGATGCATGTGCCGAAGCATAACAAACGCACGCACCTTTTCATCCATTCCGCCGGTTTCAAGAACCTCGATCGCAAGGTTCGGCCGCCAAAGGCTTGCGACAATTGGCTGTGGACGAAGCCCCAACTGCCGAATGATATCGTCTTGAGTTTCCTTCGTGGCGGTCGCGGTCAAAGCGAGCGTTTGCGGCTCCCCAAGCTCCTTGCGCCGATCCCCAAGCCGCGAATAATCGAGACGAAAATCATGGCCCCACGTCGAAATGCAATGAGCCTCATCGACCGCGAGCAGGCGAACGCCGCCGCCTTGCCGAAGCGCCTGCCAAAAGCTTTCTTGGCGAAAACGCTCCGGCGTCGCATATAGAACCTCCAAAGGCTCTTGCCCACCTTGTCCCGCAACCCTCGCCAACACCCGTTCGCGCTCCTCACGCGACATCGCCGAATGAATGGCCGCCGCCCGAAGCCCCTTTGCGCGCGCCGCATCAACTTGATCTTTCATCAACGCAATCAGTGGCGACACCACGAGAACAAGCCTCGGCCCGGCCTCTCCGCCCTCGGAAATCAGCCGCGCCGGCAATTGGTAACAAAGACTCTTCCCGGCTCCGGTCGGCATAACCGAAAGCACGCTTTCACCGTCAAAAACAGCCTCAAGCGTAGCCGCCTGCTCCCCTCGCCAAGACGGGAACCCGTACAAATCGTTCCGAATCCGCTCCGCCCGAGCCATCCATCCCGAACCCGGCCAATTTTTAGCCCATTTTTTCATCATTTTGCCCATTGTAGAGGGGTAAGAACCGTTTGGCCACTCATAGGAAATGTGGACGCATAAGAAACGCTATGCTACGACATTTGCTTCGTTTATTAGAGCAAGCAGTTAGAACAAGCAGTGTTTATGTACCCGAGCGCACCAAACGCATTCAATTCGGGGAATGGAGCTACATGGCATCGAAAGATTGGGTCCTAGATAAAGTCCGAAACTTCGGTATTTCGGCACACATCGATTCCGGTAAGACGACTTTGTCGGAACGTATTCTTTTCTACACGGGAAGAATCCACGCGGTTCACGAAGTTCGCGGTAAAGACGGTGTCGGCGCGACGATGGACCACATGGACCTCGAACGCGAAAAAGGGATCACGATTCAGTCTGCTGCGACCTACGGTTCGTGGAAAGACATCAGCTTCAACCTGATCGATACTCCGGGGCACGTTGACTTCACAGTCGAAGTTGAACGTTCACTTCGCGTTCTCGACGGCGCCATCCTCGTCCTTTGCGGCGTTGCCGGCGTTCAATCTCAGTCGATCACGGTTGACCGTCAGATGAAACGCTACGGCGTTCCTCGCCTCGCGTTCGTCAACAAACTCGACCGTTCAGGTGCGAACCCATTCCGCGTTATGCAAGGCCTTCGTGAGAAGCTTCACTTGAACGCCGTTATGGTTCAAATCCCAATTGGTCTCGAAGACAAACTCGCGGGCGTTGTCGACCTCGTGACAATGAAAGCCTTCTACAACGAAGGCGATAGCGGCCAAGATGTCATCGAAAAAGAAATCCCTGCGGATCTTCTTGATCAGGCGAAAGAATACCGCGCGGAACTTATCGCGAAGCTTGCCGACGTTGACGAAGGCATCGCGGAGAAGTTCTTGATGGAAGAAGAGCCAACAGAAGAAGAAATCAAAGCGGCGATCCGCAAAGCGACAATCGCTTTGAAATTCGTCGCAGTTTTCTGCGGTTCGGCTTTCAAAAACCGTGGCGTTCAAAAGCTTCTTGACGGTGTTTCTGACTACCTTCCAAGCCCTAAAGAAATCGAGAACACGGGTCTTGATCTCGACAAAGACGAAGAAAAAGTCATCATGCAGCCGGATCCAGCGAAACCGCTTGTCGCGTACGCGTTCAAACTCGACGACGGTCGCTACGGTCAGCTCACGTACATGCGCGTTTACCAAGGGACGATGAAGAAAGGCGATTTCATCATCAACACGACCAACCAGAAGAAGGTGAAAATCCCTCGTATGGTTCGCATGCACTCGAACGATATGGTCGATATCGACGAAGCATCGGCTGGCGACATCGTCGCTTTGTTCGGTGTTGATTGCGCGTCGGGCGACACATTCACCGACGGTTCGATCAACGTTGCAATGTCATCGATGTTCGTTCCAGAACCGGTTATCTCGCTTGCGGTCGCTCCAAAGTCGAAAGACGGCGTCGCGAACTTCTCGAAAGCTCTTCAGAAGTTCCGCAAAGAAGACCCTACGTTCCGCGTAACACGCGACGAAGAGTCGAACGAGACGATCATCGCGGGCATGGGCGAGCTTCACCTTGAGATCTACATCGAACGTATGAAGCGCGAGTTCAACTGCGAAGTTATCGCTGGTAAACCACAAGTCGCTTACCGCGAAACAATCTCGCTCCTTACTCCGTTTGACTACACTCACAAGAAGCAAACGGGTGGTTCGGGTCAGTACGCGAAAGTCGTTGGTCAAATCGAGCCTCTTCAAGTCGAAGAAGGTAAGGATCCAAAGGCTTACGAGTTCGAAGACAAAGTTGTCGGTGGACGTATTCCAAAAGAATTCATCCCAGCGGTTGACGAAGGCTTCCAAGAGCAGATGGTTAAAGGGCCTTTGATCGGTTTCCCGATCGTCGGCATGAAAGTCACGCTCGCGGACGGCGCTTACCACGATGTCGACTCTTCGTACCTTGCGTTCAAGATCGCCTCAATGGCGGCTCTTCGCGAGATCTACATGAAGGCAGGACCAGTCGCGCTTGAACCGATCATGAAGGTTGAAGTCGTTG
>JAVFAU010000032.1:0-10402 GCA_034002335.1 Bdellovibrionales bacterium
AAATTCTTTTGCCACAATTCGCCCTCTGTTAATTTTCGTGTTCAAAACGAATGGTTTTAGCCCGACAGATTCTTGGCTTGCAAATACTCGCACATACAGCCGCGCAAGAAGACTCAGCGCATCAGCAACACGCTTTTGCCTAAAAGGCCTGCTTCCCCTACCATCAAGCCATGTCCGCATTCGAGTACACTTCGCAAAACCATTTTCAATTCGGCTACCGCGACCCCATTACACTCACGACGCGCTGGATGAATCGACGGTTTCACGAAAAAGAGCTTTTCACCGTTCGCTACGGACGCGCGACGAGGCATTTTGCAACATGGCGCGAAGCCAATCGCGAAGCGGCACGTCTGATTCTTAGCTCCGCACACTCAAAAGGTCTTTCACCGATTGTTTGCTATAGCGGCGGACTCGATAGCGAAATTATGCTCACGGCCTTTCTCGAAGCCGCGCTTGAAGATTCAAGCACGAGGCCGAACTCACCGTTTAGCGTTGCGACACTGAACTTGATCGACTCAAACGGACAAGCCCTCAACGCTCATGACACCGACTACATTCGCGCGTACCGCGAGTCGGCCTCTCAAGAACTTGATCGCCTGAGAGTTTCGTTTCGAAGTCACGACCTCAACCTGGAAGAATTTTGGCCAAAATTTCGACCAGAATTTCGACCAGGGTTCCAGCAAGAAGATCTCACGAGCCTCTCGACTTCGAAGCTCAATGCGAACCGAGATTCATTGCTCTCTCTTGCCGACGAAACACAGATCGTGAGCCCTCAACTGCTTTGTCATATCTGGCTCTGCGAACAAATTCATAAAGAACAAATCCAAAACAACGAAGCGCAAGCCCTGCCCATCATCGGCCAAGGCGAGCTTTACCTTGCGAAAACTCTTCCGCCTCACTATGTGCCAGGAAAAAGTGAGTACGCACCAAGCACATGGTCCGTTGTCGAAACTGAAAACCTTTGCGGGCTCTACCGATTCTTCATCGGTCGCAATCGACCAGCCATCCCTGGGTTCTTTCAATACTTACCCGAGCAGTTCGAAACACATTTGCGCCTGAACCCGGTGCTTCATGAACTCATCTCCCATCGCAGAGAGGGAAAGCTGAGCACGAGAACCTCGAAGCCAGACATTCTTGCGCACGATTATCCGGAACTTGAGCCTCGTCCGAAATTCACGGGCTTCGAAAAAGTCGACGAGCTTCATACGAAATGGCGCCAATTCTTGAGCGAACGCAGACCTGCTTGCGAAAGCAAGTGGGAGCAAGATGTCTACGCGCTCTATCGCGATCTTCAACCACTACCGCAGGATGGCCCGCTTCGTTTCGCCGATTGGCAAGCGGCATGGGGAATGGACGGACGCGTTTCATCAAGACGGGTCCATCATCAGGATGTTTTCGCAACAGAATGGGTGGACTCGCAGTTTCCCCGCAAGGCTTGGACCAAAAGCAAGACCTCACAAACTTCCGCTTCTTCAGACGACCTCGTAAGCGCGCTCTTACCTATGCTCTTGCCGTCGCCTCAAACCATTCCTGAAACCACGCTCGTCTTACTCGACGATGGAAGTCCGTTTGCGCACCTCCTTCAAGAAGAAATCATTCGGAAAGCGACCTCATGCAAACTTACTCTCATTCGACCGACCGGCCTTGAGCCTTTGCCAAGCGTCTTTGAAACTCTGGCCAATGGCGGCGATGCGGATATCGATGCCATTCTCGCGACACTTCGAGCGCATTTACCCGTTCATTTAGATACGACAAACCCTTTGCACGTTATCATTCCTCGTTTCGGTCCACGCCTTGGATCTCGAATTTTTGAAATCGACGGACGTACGATCTGGCTTGAAAACGAACGTTCCGCTTTTTTAACAAGACGCCTGTTGGAGCTTCAAAATTCACTCAAAGCAAACTCACTTACCTGGGTACTTCCGTGGACCCACTCCGCATTCACGGAGCTCGCGCTTTCTCTTGGCGAACGAAATGAACTTGCCGCATCTGTTTCGGCATCTGAGTGTTCTTCTGAATTCGAAACGCTCAAAAGCCGTATTCAAGCGGAGCTTCTATTAAGAGCGACCCCTGCAAACGCATTTCAGGCCTCGGCGTTCGATCTTACGAATGGAGATACCGGTTTAACCGGAGGTCTCGCGGAACTCGCGGCTCTCGCAGCGCCCGCCCTCTCGGAAAATCGAGATTACAGCTTAAGAGTCGTTCCAACGTCGCGCTGGCTTGAAGCCGTGACTCTCGACACTCCCGAAACCCGCTTGGGATCGAACCTTTTCTTTCAGCAACGGCTCTCGGGCCTCGCTCTGCTTCGGCCTGAAACAAGAATCAGTTTCGCTCTTGTCTCGACACGCGATGAAACCGAAGTCGCGTGGGCTCATATCCACATTCTCAAAGGTCCTCCCCACGGAAGCCTACGTGTTCGCGGAGTCGTCACCCGCCCCGATCTTCGACGGCAGGGCTTAGCGACGTTGTTGCTCCGCGAACTTACCACAAGACTCACCACGCAACTCAAAACCGCTCGGCTACAGGATGCCGATTTCCTAGCGGGCTATCAGACCATCGAGGTTTATGCCTCAAAGGAAATTCGCCCCGCTTTTTCACAAGCAGGTTTTCAAGACGATCCGACACGCCCCACAAAAGCCGAGGACATCTACGACCCGAAAACAGATCGTCTTGTCAGTGGACCGCGCCTTCTTTACCCGATGAAACTGATCTTTGCCCAAAACGCATAAACCTGATTGCCCCGATGCCGCCTCATAGGTACCGTTGGCTCATGAGAAAATTCAGCGATCTCCAGAGAGCTTCCGCCGTCGGTTTCTTTTTGCTTTTCAGCCTGCTCTTAGGTCTTGGCGCCCACACTTCAAGCCAGGCTTCGGAAACACGTCCAGACGCACCCTCGGCGAAAGTAGAAACCGTGAGCGCCGATTTTTTCGAAAAGCAGATTCAGCCGATTTTCAACGCTCGATGCATTTCGTGCCATAGCTGTTTTGAATCACCTTGCCAGCTCAATCTTCAATCTTACGACGGCGTTTTACGGGGCGCTCACCCAGAGAACGTTTACGGCGGCGGCCGCAGCCTTGGCTCCATGAATCCAGCTCGTCTTTACGAAGATGCCTCATCGCCCGATGAATGGCGCAAGCGTGGTTTCTATAACATCATCGGAGACAAAGACTCATCGCTGCTCCTTGAAATCCTGACTCTCGCGGACACCCGCAAAAACGCGCGCCCTAAAGACAATGTTCGCGACAACAACGTCTGCCTCAAATCGGTCGACGAAATCAAAAAGCCGCTCGCACTTGCACAAGCTTCAAAAATTCAACGCGCGATCAACTCCGTCACGACACTCGCCATGCCTTACGGGCTTCCCGCCCTCAGCGCCAAAGAAGTCGAAACTCTTCGTCAATGGATCGCGGCGGGGGCTCCCGGCCAAAGCCAAGCGAGACTCGGCATCGAGAACCTGAGTTCTGAGCAGAAGCGAGTCGTCCACGCTTGGGAGAAGTTTTTAAATCGAAGCGGCCTAAAAGACCGCATCGTAGCTCGTTATCTTTATGAGCACTTGTTTCTTGCGAGCTTTTATTTTTCCGAACCTTCTTCGAACTCGGCAACTCCGTCTCTTCGCCTCGTTCGTTCCAGCACGAAGTGTTCAAAAGCGGTGACTCCTATCGCGACTCGCTCACCGAACGATGATCCCGGCGTTAAAAATTGGCACTACTGTTTTTTCTCAGACCCAACGACCGTGGTTTACAAAAAGAACATTCCTTACGAACTGAGTCTCGCGAAACTCGGTTGGATCGAGAAGAATTTTGCGACGGAGTCGTGGAAAGCGACGGCCTTTCCTTCATTCAACGAAGAAGTGTCTCGCAATCCTTTTATTACCTTTAAAGATATTCCCGCAGAGGCACGCTATCGCTTTTTACTCGAAGATGCGCGCTACCACATTATGACCTTCATCAAAGGTCCGGTCTGTAACGGCAGTGTCGCGGTGAACTCGATTCAAGAGCAGTTTTTCGTGTTCTTCATGGACCCGAAGTCTGACCTTATGCTCACGCGTCCGGAGTTCTCCGAACAATCCAAGAAGCTTCTCACTCTACCAGCCACATTTGACGGCGAATCGATTACGTCGTTCGTAAAAGACTACAAAACTCTGGCCGATCTCCGAAATACATATCGCATGCTGCACAATCGCACCGTGGAAGCTGCGAAACCTCAAGGCTACGCGCTCAGCGACCTATGGAACGGCGACGGAAAAAACCGCAACGCTGTTTTAACCGTGTTTCGTCATGACGATAATGCGACCGTTTTGTACGGTGCACGCGGCGATGTTTCGAAAACCGCATTTGTTCTTGATTACTCCATTTTCGAACGCTTGGTTTACAACCTCGTTGTGAACTTCGACGTTTACAAGGACATGAAGCACCAGGCGCTGACTCGTCTTTACATGGACCTGATTCGCATGGAAGCCGAGAACAACTACCTCGAATTCCTGCCTCAAGCAGATCGACTCCCGCTTAAAAAAGACTGGTATCGAGGGCTTTTAACCGAACTCAAGCTCGACGTTCTCAAAGAAGGTCACTTCGCGAAAATTCCGACTCAAATCGAATTCAAAACCGCGGAGCGAAAAAAGAGATCGGTTACAACCACTCATCACGAGTTGATCGAAAAAATTCTCTTCGATCACATGCCCGCCGAGGTACGTGGCAGCAACGACATCTTGAATTGGAGAAAGCTCGGTCGCCCCACGACAAGCGGCACGCCGCCTGAAACGTTGAACGCAATGGAGAACCAACTTAGCCGACTTGCCTCGGTTCCAGCGAAGGAACGTCCGTTTGCGAAGTTCTTTCCTGAAGTCGCTCTTGTTTTGGTGGAGGCTCGAACACGCGCGAATGAGACGTCAGGTTCATCGCCACGCATTTACACTCTCATTCGAAACCGTGAGCATGAGAACATCGCGTGGATGTTTGTCGAGAACCTTCGTCTCGATCCCAATGCCGACACTCTGACTTTGATTCGCGGAGTGGCTGGCGGATATCCGAATCAGATTTTCGCTCTCTCCGAAAGCGAAGTCCCTGCTTTCGTACGCGCGACTTTACGGATTAAAAACGAAGCGCAATACCGTTCGATGCGCCGTAAGTTCGGGCTCGATCGCATGAGCCCGAACTTCTGGACGAAGTTCGATACGCTTCAAAACCACTTCCTAAAAAGCCAGCCCGAAGAAACTGGCTACCTCGATTTATCTAGATATAGCTTGTGATGACCGCCTCGAGAGAGAACTCGAGCGCGGAACCGGGCGGCGGTGGCGCCGCGCGGAAAAAACAAATTAGATACTCAACGTTCGTTCAATATGAACATTTACGCCGTCTAAATTAAGCGACTTGGCAGCGGCTCCATCGGCGCCGTCATCGCCCTTGGGGCCTCTTGCTCCTGGTTGACCGTTTCGAGCTGCAGGGCAGATCCTCGAATCGGCTGTGGTCCCAGCTTTCCCTGGCTCTCCGCCAGGAAAGCCGTCTGCACCTGCTCCACCCTTACCCGGCTTACCAAGCCGCTGAAGAATCACAAGACTGAACTCATGGCTCTTTTTCACATCCACAATCAATGTACCAGGGTTTCCGCCGCGACCACCGCTTAAACCATTTGTCCCTTTCGCACCAGGCAGTCCATCGGTTCCATTCGTCGCACGTCTTTTACAAATCTTCGGTGGCTCTCCCCCACAAACAGCGCCAAGCCCGACATCGATCCCCCCGGTGAAACAAGGTATTGGCGCCTGATTCTCCCATCCGATCACAGCAGCCGAACCGTCTTGGCCTCGTTTTGCCGGATCAATAGCTCGCGATATTCCGTTTTGCTTTTCGACCTCTAGACCTGAAAGGCCGTTTTGCCCGTTCATACCGACCATGCCGACAAAAAGAGTTCCGTACGCTTCTTTTGCTTTGATATTTACAACAGAGCCAAAGAGACCCTTTTCACCCTCTGCCTCTGATTCAACTTCAGCCGACATAATATGTGCATGTGCATTGTCAATGGACCGGCGGCCTTCTTGCCTCTTGTCTTCTGCATATATTTTTTCAGCGATAATTTGAAGATCATTACCGTTCAAAGAAAGCAGCCCTTCTTTAGTAAAGAACACTCGATGGGCTCTTATTACAGATAACTCCTTTAACTCTTCGACTGCGTTTACGATGTAGTCCCTAGGAGCTTCCACCGTTTTTTCATAAGAAGAGAGAGGACCCAGTACGCCGTAAGCTGTCAACTCGACATCATGAATCGAGCTATGCCTCACGGTCGTTTCGTAACTCTTTGAATCTCTCGACCAAATGACTCTCGATTTTTCACCGATAGAGATTTGTACACTCTCAACCTCAACGTCCCAATTTACTCGCATGAGGTAAAAGCCAGGCGCTCCATCAATAAATTCGATCGCTACATTATGATCTGTAAGCTTACCGGCTGCCGCCTCGTCAGCGCGCATCTTTCGAAGCTGATCAGCCACATCCTCTTGCTGTTGAGGGCTCGACACCGCCGTCTTCTTCAACGCATCTGGATCTTCAGAAAACGCACACGAAACCAAGCCCATTGCCCACAATAAACCGACTGACAATGACATCAATGCCGTGCGACCAAAGTTAGTTCTTTTCACGATCAACGCCTTTCACAGCAACACGAAGCCAATCTGGCATAATACTCATTTAAACAAACACTCTCCGTTAAAAAAACGGAAAGCTCGGCGGCTAGATACTCAACGTTCGTTCAATATGAACATTTACGCCGTCTAAATTAAGTGATTTGGCAGCGGCTCCATCGGCACCGTCATCACCTTTGGGACCTCTTGCTCCTGGCTGACCATTTCGAGCTGCGGGGCAGACTCTCGAATCGGCTGTGGTCCCAGCTTTCCCAGGTTCTCCACCCGGAAAACCGTCGGCTCCAACACCGCCCTTACCGGGCGTGCCAAGCCGCTGCTGAATATTAAGACTGAACTCGCTACCCTTCTTAATATCCACAATCAATGTACCAGGGTTTCCGCCGCGACTACCCTTCAGGCCATTCGTACCCTTTTCACCAGGTAGCCCGTCCGTTCCATTCGTCGCACGTCTTTTACAAATCTTCGTTGGATATCCCCCACAAGCAACGCCATGCGCGAGATCGATCCCCCCGGCGAAACAAGGCATTGGCTCCTGATTCTCCCATCCGATCACAGCAGCCGAACCGTCTTGGCCTCGTTTTGCCGGATCGATGGCGCGAGATATTCCGTTTTGCTTTTCGACCTCAAGACCCGAGAGGCCATCTTTCCCATCCATACCAATCATGCCGATATAGAGGGTGCCATAGGCTTCGTTTGCTTTGATTGAAACCTTGGATCCCGAAAGCTCTCTTTCATCAGCTGTCTTGGTCCCAGGAATAGTAGTTCCGATATGCAAACCACGTCCGTGAGTCAAGACGTTGGTCCGATCATCCACAAAAATCTTGTTCGCGATAATCTGAAGATCATTTCCACCAAGAAGAAGATGCCCCTCTTCTTGTATAAAAAAACGATTCACCTCAATGATTTCCATCTTATCTATTTTCAAAAACTTATCGAGAACGTAATCCGTAGGAGCAGTCACTGCTTTCCCATAAGAAGAAAGAGGGCCGAGAACGCCATAAGCAACTAGCTCGATCTGGTGACTTGTACTGTGATATACAGGAGCTTCGTAACTCTTCGAGTCTTTTGCCCATATGATATGAGACACACCGTTGATCAAGACATGAACATTCTCCGCTTCAATATCCCAGCTCACTCGCATAAGATAAAAGCCTGGATCGCCATCAATGAACTCAACAGATACGTTATTACTTGTAAGTTTACCGGCGGCGGCCTCATCAGCTCGTACTTTCCGAAGCTGTTCAGCCACATCCTCTTGCTGTTGAGGGCTCGACACCGTCGTTTTCTTCAACGCATCTGGATTTTCAGAGAACGCACACGAAACCAAACCCATTGTCGCCAATAACAGTGGCAGGGCTCGAATAAGTTGAATTTGCTTCGACATGCGTTCTTCTCCATATATCCAACGGAAAAATAAAAAAATTGAACACCACCGGTTCAGCAATTGCGAAGCCAAACATTTGCCTAACAATTCAAGAGTATTCGAATATAGCGGACCTCAGGCCATCGCCCGACACCAGTTTGTTGTTTCGACAGGAGAGTTTTCACCGGTGTTGAATACTTCGACAGATCAGGAGTGTCGCGGCCTATCGAACGACCGCTCGTGAACGACGATCTGTAATTTCGTCAGAGGTGGTTTCTTTTGAATCCACAGGCCCCAGCAGGCCTGCGGCAGCCTCTGTTCCCGAAGTCATTCCCGCTACAGCTGTAGCAAACGTTGATACATTGTGAGGTCCAATAGCAAAGGCCAGTCGGTCGCCTCCCATAGACTTCATCAAACCAACCAGTTTCCACTCACCATCTGCTTGCTCTTCAAGAACCATCGAGCCAGACATTCCTCTCTCTACTTCACAGAAGAGGGCTAACATGTCAGCCCCTGCTGGATTTGCCTGTGCTCGACAACCTTCCTCAATATTGATGACGTTCCCTTTTTGATCAGCTGTCTTTGCGGAGCTCACCGTCATAATGCGGCCTTTTGGAGTTCCACGCGTGTAACTCACCAGTTCGAGATGGCCGTATTCCTTGCCAAGGCATTCATCAAGGCGAAGAATTGCGATATCACCGTTAGCGTCACCGTG
Source organism: Bdellovibrionales bacterium (assembly GCA_034002335.1). Lineage (GTDB taxonomy): Bacteria > Bdellovibrionota > Bdellovibrionia > Bdellovibrionales > JAMPXM01. The sequence continues at coordinate 8,713 of JAVFAU010000032.1, forward strand.
ATTACCGAACTCAACGACTGTGGCTTTTACCTGGCGATCAAACTTCCCAGTACGTGCATTGAGATCAAAGTTGAAGTTCACCTTGTGACCAACATCGTAATCACCACGAACGATACCCATTCCTGAAACAGGGTCATTCTCACCCGTATCAAACGCTACGTGGAAATTCGTCATCAAAAAGCAGCCTTCAGAACCAATCACAAAGGCATTGCCCGACCACGCACGTTTGCCTGGCAAATGACTATCGAGCTGCGTGATTTGACCAGCTAGTTTGGCGTATTTGCCTTTTGGATCTGCGACTTTACGACCTGGACCAGTTGTACCTGAACCAAAAGCAGGAGCTGTAAACGAAAGCACTAACGCCAGAACTGAAGTCACTTTCAAAGTTTTAACCAAGACTTCCGACATCACCCGACCGCCTGCTTATCGCACCACTGTGCGAGGACGACTGACCGTGTTTGAAACCGATGCTGTTTGTTCAGCTTGAGGACGACGATCTTTTACACCTTCTGCAACCGCTTCTGTTCCCGAAGTCATTCCCGCTACAGCTGTAGCAAACCGAGATACATTGCGAGGCCCGATTGCAAAGGCCACATCTTTTCCGATAGCACTCATAAGTCCAACAAGCTTCCAATCACCATTTGCCTGCTCTTCAAGAACCATCGAGCCCGACATTCCTCTTTCAGCATCACAAAAAAGAGCTAACATATCAGGTCCTGCTGGATTGGCCTGTGCGCGACAGCCTTCCTCGACATTGATGACGTTCCCTTTTTGATCAGCCGTCATTGCTGAACTCACCGTCATAATACGCCCCTTTGGAGTTCTGTTCGTGTAACTCACCAGTTCGAGATGGCCGTAATCCTTACCAAGGCACTCATCGAGGCGAAGAATCGCAATATCACCGTTTTTATCGCCGTGATTGCCGAACTCAACGACTGTTGCCTTTACCTGACGATCGAATTTTCCGGTACGTGCATTGAGATCGAAACTGAAGTTAACCTTGTGACCAACATCGTAATCACCACGAACGATACCCATTCCTGAAACAGGGTCATTCTCACCCGTATCAAACGCCACGTGGAAATTCGTCATAAGAAAGCAACCTTCAGAACCAATCACAAACGCATTGCCCGACCATGCACGTTTGCCTGGCAGATGATTATCAAGCTGCGTGATTTGACCAGCCAGTTTGGCGTATTTGCCTTTTGGATCTGCGACTTTACGACCTGGGCCAGTTGTACCTGAACCAAAAGCAGGAGCTGTAACCGAAAGCACTAACGCCAAAACTGAAGTCATTTTCAAAGTTTTAACCAAGACTTCCGTCATCACCCAACCGCCTACTTATCGCACCACTGTGCGAGGACGACTGACAGTGTTTGAAACCGATGCTGTTTGCTCGGCTTGAGGACGACGCTGTTTCGAATCTTCCGCTATCGTTTCTGTTCCCGAAGTCATTCCCGCTATAGCTGTTGCAAATCTAGATACATTTCGCGGCCCGATTGCAAAGGCCAGTCGATCAGTCCTCATAGACTGCATCAGACCAACTAGTTTCCACTCACCACCTGCTTGCTCCTCAAGAACCATCGAGCCAGACATTCCTCTCTCTACCTCACAAAAAAGAGCTATCATATCAGGTCCTGCTGGATTGGCCTGTGCGCGACAGCCTTCCTCGACATTGATGACGTTAGTT